>DPZM01000294.1 GCA_003535955.1 Lachnospiraceae bacterium
GACCTTCTGCAAAGGGGCATCCCTGCAGAAAACATCCTAAAGTACGGCTTCGCCTTCGAAGGGGAGAAGTGCCTGATTCGGAAGGCTGACTTTTGAAACAGGGGGACGGTTCCTCGGTTCATTTTCGGAACAAGGGTGAGACGAAGAGCCGTCCCTGTGTCTTCACTTGCGAAGCTTGTCATATACAGCGCGTGCGACGGCGGCATATGATTCTTCGGTAAGGTGAACACCGTCGGGACCGTATTCGACATAAGGAAGTATATCCAGATATTTATCTCCATAGTAGTCGGACAGGGCCTTGTTGAAGCTGTCAGCGTATTCCGCAGGCATGTCACTGCGATCGGTTGTGCCCAGCATTAAAAAGTCGGTTATGCCGTTATTTGCGTTGAACCGGTCGGTTTCTTCGATGACATTTTTGACGTTGTCGGGTGATTCGTGACAGTCGTTGGAACCGACCCAGTATACATAGGTGACCTGCGGATCCCTGAGCCCGTTGTATTCGCTGTAAGCCCAGAAGATATTATGAGTAGTATAACCATAGAACCCCACACCGTTTACTTTAAGACCTGATATTTCCCCAAGTACCCGCCAGGGTGCCTGGGGATTGTTATTGTTATGGTTATCATCGCCAAGAGACCCCTGGGTAAGTGAGTCCCCTATCCATATGATGTCGGGGAGGTCGCTGCTTTTCTGAGCCTCTGTCTCCTGATCGGCTGGGTCAGCTGAGCTGGTGGGATCCTGGCCTTCCTGTGTTTTATCCTCTTGTGAAGATAGTGAAGGATCATCTTCCCGGTTGGAAGATGAAACGGGGAACCGTCCCCCTGTTTCACATGCGCAGAGAGAGAATACTGCGATAAGTGACATTATGCAAACCAATATTGATCTTCTCATTTTACACCTCTTTTTATATTTGTATCCATTTTATCGCCTTCAGTTGTGAAGGAATAAAATGAAACGGGGAACCGTCCCCCTGTTTCACTTGTATTGTTTATATAATGTATGATACTATATTATTTGGGAGAATGCACATACTTTTGCGCACGTGCCGTTTTGAGGGTAAATAATATGACTAGAGCGGAGCAGCAGGAATATTATGATAAGGGATTTACCAAGGACCAGGTCGAGGAGATAAGGCTGGGACTTGAAGAGGGCTTTGACATTGAGCCTTATGAGGACAAGGATTTCTACGCCTGGCAGATGCGGCAGATCCGTTACGGGATAATAGCGGGGCTGCCTGTCGAGGTCTATGCCAGGAAGGACTTTGACTGGTTCCAGATGGAGGAGATAAGGCTGGGGCTTGAGGATAAGTTAAATGTGCGCCTCTATGCCTATCCCAAGGTACCCTTTGACACCATGCGTCAGTTAAGGCTGGCCCTTAAGGACGGGATCAACTTATCCAAGTACCTGACCCTGTCGGCGGGGGTTCTTAAGCAGTTAAGGCTGGCCATAAAGGCGAAGGTTGACCTTGCTCCCTATATAGAAGAAAGGTATGACGAGGAGCAGCTTGAGCAGATCAGGATATGCTTAGAGAACAGGGTTTTTATAAAGCCCTTTATAAACAACATGTTAAGGGGATCCTCGATCGAGCAGATCCGCTTAGGCCTTGAGAAGCATCTGGATGTCAGGAAGTACGCAAGCCTTGATTATGAGTGGAGGCAGATGCGTGAGATAAGAAGGGGCATGGAGCATCAGGTCAATATAGGCATGTACCTTAACCCCCTCTACGACTGGCAGCAGATGAGGGAGATCCGCATGGGCCTTGAGGATGGGCTTGATGTCAGCAAGTACGCTTCGCTCATGTATCCCGCAACCGATATGTCCGTTAAAAGGGCCTATCTGGCAGCAGGTATCGTAGAGGACGATCCCTTCTTAAGCGGAGGCGACGGAAGGCCGATAGCCTTCAACAATTTCGAACTCAAAGTCACGCCCGACCAGATGACGGCCTACTTCCAGCTCACCGGGCGGCGTACCGGAATCACAAGATCCGTGATAAGGAATGCCCTTGAAGACAGGGGTATAGTAAGGGGCATCGATGAGGATGTTATAAACAGGATACTTACCGACCAGGCAGGCAACCAGCCCCAGATCATAGCTAAGGGGCTAAAGAGCGAACCGGGTCCTGACGGATACTATGAGTATTTCTTTAAAACGGAGATAAACAGGCAGCCCAAGGTCCTTGAGGACGGAAGCCTTGATTATAAGGATATTGAATGGTTCGAGCAGGTAGGGCGGGGGCAGAAGCTTGCCGTATATCATCCAGCACAGGAGGGGCCGGTCGGCTTCAATATATTCGGAACGGAATTTCCTACTGTCAAGGGCAAGGAATTAAATGTCCTGACCGGTAAGGGATTCTACATAGATCAGGATGGCGTTACCTATATCGCCAATGTAAACGGTATCGTTGAGCTTAAGGGAAACAAGCTTGAAGTATCCAACCTTCTTACACTTGGTGATGTAACCGCCTATATGGGTGATACAAGGTTTGACGGTAATGTCCATGTTACCGGAACCATCGGAAACGGTGTTACCATCGTATGTAAGGAAGACCTTGTGGTGGATGGCTTTGTCGAAGGGGCTGTACTTGAGGCCGGAGGCAACATCATCCTCCGTAAGGGTGTAAATGCCCAGAGTAAGGGACACATTAAGGCCGAAGGCAATATAGAGGGATCCTTCTTCGAGAATGCCAACATCAGGGCCGGAGGCAATATCAAGGTAAGCTATGCCCTTAAGTCGAATATAGAATGCGACGGCACCATTGATGTGTCAGGAAGGAAGGGGTCGCTTGTCGGCGGAATGGCCTTCGCCACCCACAGTATAAAGGTAAATGAGGTAGGCAATGAATCGGGCGTGAAGACCTTCTTAAAGGTTGGCGTAAGCAATGAACTTATACGGCGGCAGATAATAATAACCAATGAGATCAAGAAGCTGGATAAGGAACTGGAACAGCTGCAGGAGGGATATGAGGAACTGGAATCCCTGTATTCACCCGAGATGCGAAGCAACATAGATATGTTCATGAAGATCGAAACAGCCAGGGGCGAGAAGAGGGAAGAGAAGCATATCCTTGAGGAGGAACTTAAAGAGGTTGAAGAAAAGATAGAAGAGAGCAAGAAGGCCAAGATAGAAATGCAGGGCGCCATCTACGAGGGTGTGATAGTTGAGGTCAATGGCAAGAGATGGGTGGCAAATGGAAGAAATGTAGGCCTTGCAATGATGGATGATGAGAACGGAGTCAAGGTGCTGAATATTTAAGAGGGGCTTGGAAATGGAAAAAATACTTATCGTAGACCATGAAGAAGTGAACAGGAACCAGCTAAGGGAGATACTCCAGGATAAATATGATGTGGAGACTGCGGGTACTGTCGAGGAAGTCACCAACAAGCTTAACAGGTTAGGAAGCGAGGTGGCAACCGTGCTGTACAGGTTCTCCATGCAGGGGCTTGACGGATACGGATTTTTAAAGAAGCTTGACGACCACCAGCTATTAAATAAGCTGCCGGTACTCTTTATAAACGAGCGGTCGGCGGCCAGCCTTGAGCATTCACCGACCAAGATGGGTGTGTATGACTTTGTCCATAAGCCCTTTGTCGCGGAGATCGTAAGGCGAAGGGTCAGTAACCTGACCGATCTGTATATATTCAAGAGGGGGCTTGAGCAGAAGGTCGAATCCCAGATGGTCACCATGAACAAGCAGTTCAAGCTCCTCAAGGTCCAGCAGGAGGAGCTTGAGAAGAGCAAGCAGAACATCGTTGACATACTTGCGACGGTTACCGAGGGAAGGAGCCTTGAATCGGGCGATCACATAGGCCGCATCAAGGGCTACACGGAGATAATCACCAACCGTATGATGAAGGATTA
>DPZM01000191.1:0-4690 GCA_003535955.1 Lachnospiraceae bacterium
TCGTAGGTCTTGTTAAGTTCCTTGGCCATTATAATGTCTCCTCCGTATATGTCTTATTCTTTTCAAAATGAAACAGGGGGACGGTTCCTCGTTTCACTTCCCTTCCAAATATATATTTACTTAATTTTCATTGAAATGAAACGAGGAACCGTCCCCTGTTTCATGTATAGGGCTTCTCCACGTTGATCACCGCATATAGATCACCCGGCAGCTGCCTTACCCGTTGCTGAATTATGTCAACCACTTCTTCGTCCGAATATTGGAAATCATGCGGTATGACCAGATCGAAGATCAGGTTTGTATGGGTCGTACCCTGAACCATCCTGAAATCATTTATCCTAAGTGAAGGATCAACATTTGTGACTATGACTCCGACATAATCACGCATTCTCATGCTGATCGAATTATCGATCACCATTGGATCCATGTGGATGACACATTCACAGTTAAGGGCTTCCTTGAGCTTACGTTCTATGTTATCGACAATGTCATGCATTTCGACTAAAGATCCGTTCGCGGGAACTTCAACATGAAGCGATATCATACTGCGGCCGGGCCCGTAATTATGGATCACAAGATCGTGCATTCCCAGTATATTGTTCTGGGACAGAACAAACTTCTCTATGATGTTTACGTATTCGGGATCGGGCTTGACCCCGAGAAGGGGATCTACCGTTGTCTTGACTGACGATATACCCGAATAAATGATAAATACCGAGACTATAAGTCCGCACCATCCGTCGACTACCACTCCTGTGAACTCAAAGATCACGACCGATATAAGGACCGCGGTCGTCGCGATGGCATCGGTGAAGCTGTCTACCGCGGCAGCCTGAAGAGAGACGGATGATATCCTGTTTCCGATCTTCTTATTATACAGATACATGTATATCTTTACACCGATGGAGATCAGCATGACAGTAAAGACCGTCTTGGAAGTGATTATGTCCCTTGGATCTATTATCCTTGCGATAGAGGTCTTACCCAGCTCCACGCCGAGAACTATTATGATTATCGAAATTATCAGTCCCGACACATATTCGATCCTTCCGTGTCCGAAAGGATGCTCGGTATCGGGCTTGCGGCCGGCCATCTTAAAGCCCACAACATTGACGATGGACGAGCCTGCATCCGTCAGATTGTTTACCGCATCGGTTATGATCGCTATCGAACCCGAAAGCATTCCGGCAAATACCTTAACGCAGCACAGGACAATATTCAGCAGGATCCCGACGGTACCGCACACAACGCCATATCCCCGTCTCACACGGTCATCACCGGTATTATTGTAATCATTTACAAGTATTTTTATAAGAAGGCTTACCATTTATCTCCTCATCTCCCGATAATAAGATAACTCAAAAGGTTCCCAAGTGCAATAAAATTTATGTCAACCTTCAGCTGTCAGCAGCTTATCTATTGTCTCGTATATCTCATCTCTTCCCTGCTTGCTTACTGCAGAAAACGGGATAATCAGGGTATCCCTGCCGCACTTAAGGGTTTCCCTTATGATCCTGACGTTCTTGTCCACCTGACTCCTGTTTATCTTATCAAGCTTGGTTGCTATGATCATAGGCTCATACCCGTTTGCCAGGATCCATTCATACATCGATACATCACCTGCCGAAGGCTCATGCCTGATATCTATAAGAAGAAAGACCGTTTTAAGCTGCTTCGAGGTCTTAAGATACCGTTCGATCATCTTCCCCCATTTTTCCTTCACTTCCTTGCTTACTTTAGCGTATCCGTAACCCGGAAGATCAACAAAATAGAGTTCACTGTTTATATTGTAAAAATTTATCGTCTGGGTCTTACCCGGCTGGCCGGATGTCCTCGCCAGTCCCTTCCGGTTCATAAGCGCATTTATAAGTGATGACTTCCCTACATTGCTCTTGCCCGCGAAGGCTATCTCGGGATACTTATTGTCCGGCAGCTTACTGGTTATACCGCATACGGTTTCCAGATTTACATTCTTTATCTTCATTTCCTGCTTACAAGTGCGTTTTCAAGCACGGTTTCCATTTTCTCGACATATACTATATTAAGCCCGTCAAGGATCTCTTCATCGATCTCCTCTATATCCTTCCTGTTCCTCAAAGGAACAAGGACCGTCTTTATTCCCGCATTTTTAGCTGCAAGTGTCTTCTCCTTAAGGCCTCCGATCGGAAGGACACGGCCGCGAAGCGTTATCTCGCCGGTCATGGCCACATCGTGTCTTACTTTAATACCGGTTATTGCGGAATATATGGCTGTCGCCATGGTGATACCTGCGCTCGGTCCGTCCTTTGGTACCGATCCCTGTGGTATATGTATGTGAAAGTCATGCGTTGTGAAATAATCCGCTTCCACCTTAAGTTTATTGCCTAACGACCTTATAAAGCTTACGCCGGTCTGGGCCGATTCCTTCATGACATCTCCAAGCTGGCCGGTAAGCTTAAGTTCTCCCTTGCCGGGCATAACATTCACTTCAATTTGGAGAGTATCTCCTCCGACTGCCGTCCATGCAAGTCCCCTTACAATACCCACTTCAGGTCTTTCATTTGCGCGGTCATACTCGTAGCGCACCTTACCCAGGTAGTCTTCAAGGTTTCTTGCCGATACACGGACATTCTTTGCTCCGTCCTGTATTATCTTCCTTGCGCTCTTCCTGGCAAGCTCACCGATCTTACGTTCAAGATCCCTGACACCTGCTTCTCTGGTATATCCGCGTATTATCTTCTCAAGAGCCTTATCATTTATGGTAAGGTTACTCTTTTTAAGTCCGTTCCGTTCAAGCTGCTTGGGAATAAGGTACTCCTTGGCTATATGAAACTTCTCGTTTTCGGTATAGGATGTTACTTCGATTATTTCCATACGGTCAAGAAGGGGTCTGGGTATATCCGAAAGCGAATTGGCCGTTGCTATAAAGAAGACTTCGGACAGGTCTATCGGAAGTTCGATATAATGATCCCTGAATCTGTTATTCTGTTCGCTGTCAAGTACCTCAAGGAGGGCCGATGCGGTATCGCCCCTGTAGTCACTGCTCATCTTATCTATCTCATCGAGTAGGATAAGGGGATTCTTAACTCCCGCATTCTTAATTCCCATAACTATACGGCCGGGCATTGCCCCAACATAGGTTTTGCGATGGCCCCTTATCTCAGCCTCATCACGTACTCCGCCGAGACTGATCCTTACATACTCCCTGTTAAGGGCCCTGGCTACTGATCTCGCAACGCTGGTCTTGCCTGTTCCGGGAGGTCCGACAAGACAGAGTATATTGGATCCATTGCCCCCGCTGCCCCCGGCTGTTAAAGCTCTTACAGCAAGAAATTCAAGCATCCTCTCCTTAACCTTAATGAGTCCGTAATGGTCTTCGTCAAGAATCCTCTCCGCGTTGTCAAGGTCGTTATTGTCAGTGCTTCTCCTGTCCCATGGCATCTCAAGAAGAGTCTCTATATAACCTCTTATAACCCCGCTCTCCGAAGAGTATGAAGCAACCTGCGAAAGGCGGTCTATCTCCTTTTTTAGCTTCTCCTTAACCTCGTCGGGCGCAGGAAGAGCCTCGGTTTTTTCAAGGTATTCCTCTTCATCGGTCCTGGATCCCTTCTCATCAAGTTCATCCCTTATTGCCTTAAGCTGCTCACGCAGGAAGTACTCTCTCTGGTTTTTATCTACTCTCTCCCTTACCTGCTCCTGCAGGTCCTGGCGGGCCTTTAAGATATTGATCTCATTTTCCAGTATTGTAAGAAAGACAACGGCACGTTCCCTGTCCCCTTCTGCTTCCAAAAGCTTCTGGCGGTCTACGGCAGGCATGGGAAGATGCGCCGCATACATGTCCATAAGGTCGGCGAATGGTACCGAGCTTACCTTGCATTTACTTAATATTTTCTCAATCCGGGGATTGTATTTAAGATACTCCTTCATGGTCTCCATAAAGGACTGGATAAGGGCCAGCCTCTCAGGGTCTGTCTCCTTCTCATAGCTTTCACTGCTCTCGCCTGCATGGGGTCTGACCGTCACTATCCTCAAACCGTCATCGGCAGCTTCCATATCCGTAATGATCGCCCGCTTAACCCCTTCGATGAGCACCCTCACCGTCTTATCCGGGAGCTTGATCACCTGCTTGATGACGCAGATACATCCCCAGAGATACATATCGATTCCTTCAGGGGCGCTGTCCTCTTCTTCCCTGTGCATGGCGATAAAGACCTGTTGGTCCTTCTGAACCATGGCCTTCTCTATAGCCTTGATCGCGCTCTTGCCCGTAATATCGAAATGGATGATCATTCCGGGTATCACGCACAGACCTCCCGCAACTACCAGGGGTAATTTTTTCTTATATACACGTCCGGGCATTATACACCTCGTTTACAAATGCCGCCGTTTTGCCGGCGGCATCTTTACAGTCTTATGCTTTATGGTTCCCTAATTTGCTGTCTTCTTAAGCTTACCGCTCCGTCTCATGATAAGCGGCTCACCGCCGTCCCTTACCGCGGCAGCCGTGATGACAACCTTGTGGATCCTCTCATCGGAAGGTATCTCAAACATGAGCTCCATCATAAGCTTCTCAAGTATGGACCGCAGTCCCCTTGCACCTGTCTTGCGCTCATGGGCCTTCTTTGCTATCTCGCGGATCGCATCATCCTCGAACTTAAGCTCAACCCCGTCCATCTCAAAGAGACGAACGTACTGCTTGATTATTGCATTC
>DPZM01000191.1:4896-9314 GCA_003535955.1 Lachnospiraceae bacterium
TTCTTAAGCTTGATCTCGGCTCCGAAACCGATAGACTTCTTATCAAGCCTGTTCTCCACTATCTTATCAAGTCCCTCGAAAGCTCCGCCGCATATGAAGAGGATATTGGTCGTATCTATCTGGATAAGCTCCTGATGAGGATGTTTTCTTCCTCCCTGAGGCGGTACCGAGGCCTGCGTTCCCTCTATTATCTTAAGAAGGGCCTGCTGAACGCCCTCACCCGAAACATCACGGGTTATGGACACGTTCTCGGACTTCCTGGTTATCTTATCTATCTCATCTATATAGATGATGCCCAGCTCGGCACGCTTGATGTCATAATCAGCCGCCTGAATGAGCTTAAGGAGGATGTTCTCGACATCCTCACCAACGTAGCCTGCTTCGGTAAGTGCGGTGGCATCCGCAATACAGAAGGGTACGTTTATTATCTTGGCTAAGGTCTGGGCAAGGAGTGTCTTACCGGAACCCGTGGGACCAAGCATGATTATATTGGACTTCTGAAGTTCAACGTCATCTGGCGATTCCTTGGCGGTAACCCTCTTATAGTGGTTATATACAGCTACCGACAGTACCTTCTTGGCTTCCTCCTGACCTATAACGTTCTCATCAAGGAATTCCTTGATCTCCCTGGGCTTTAAGAGATTGATATGAAGGCTGCCTTCACTCTCCTCTTCATCGAAAAAGTCATCATCACCCAGTTCATCCCTTATTATATCCATGCATATCTCTATGCACTCATCGCATATATAAGCTCCCGCCGGTCCAGCAATAAGCTTGCGCACGTGATTCTCCGGCTTGTTGCAGAAGGAGCACCTTATGCGTTCATCCATCTTTCCTGCCATTTCAATTCCTCACAAACCCCTTACTTCCCTAATCCAAATTACTTCTTAACCAGCTTCGCGTCGCCCTGAAGGACTAGCTTCGCGTCGTTATGATCTTATCGATAAGACCGTAGTCAAGCGCTTCCTGCGCCGTCATCCAGTTGTCACGCTCGGTATCCCTTGCGATCACTTCGATGGGCTTGCCTGTATTCTCCGACAGGATCCTGTTTAAGTTCTCCTTGGTGCGGAGTATCTGCTTGGCTGCTATCTCGATCTCGGTAGCCTGACCCTTGGCACCGCCAAGAGGCTGATGGATCATAACTTCCGCATTGGGAAGGGCAAACCTCTTACCCTTTTCGCCCCCTGCAAGCAGGAAGGCACCCATGCTGGCTGCCATACCCATACAGTAGGTGGCAACATCGCACTTAACGTAATGCATGGTGTCATAAATAGCATATCCGTCGGTCACCGAACCTCCGGGACTGTTAATATAGAAGTGGATGTCCTTGTCCGGATCCTCCGCTTCAAGGAACATCATCTGTGCAACTATAAGGCTCGAAGTCGTGTTGTTAACCTCTTCTCCCAAAAATACGATACGTTCCTTCAATAGCCTGGAGAAGATATCGTAAGACCTCTCCCCGCGGCTTGTCTGCTCTATGACATAAGGTACTAAACTCATCTAAACCTCCTTATCAACCACTGTTACTCTTGTCCCTGTAAGCTCTCCCGTCAATCCGCAGCTTCCTTCTTCTTAGTTGACCTGGGCTTGCTCTCCTTGCAGTTCTTTGTAACGTAATCAACAGCCTTCTGGATCTTAAGGTCTTCGATGATCTGATCCTTCTCGTAATCACCCATAAGGTCCTTAAGCTTATCAGCCTCCATCTGATACATCTCGGCCATCCTGTCTATCTCATGATCGAATTCCTCGTCCGATATTTCGAAATTCTCAGCCTTGGCAACAGCCTCAAGCACAAGCCTTGACTCGATGCGCTTCTGTGCGCCCGGCCTCATCTGTTCAAGGAACTTATCCATATCCATTCCGGTAAACTTGAAGTACTGATCTAAGGTAAGGCCCTGCTGCTGAAGCCTTCCGGCGTAGTCCTGCGCCATCTGTCGGGTCTGGGTGTCGATCATGGCATCGGGGATATCCATCTTGGAATCCTTAACGATAGCCTCGATAACGGCATCCTCTCTCTGTCTCTTGGCTTCTGTCTCCTTCTTCTCAAGGAGCTTCTTCTTGACATCTTCCTTATATTCTTTAAGTGTATCGAATTCCGATACCTCACTTGCAAACTCATCATCAAGATCAGGAAGCTCCTTCTCCTTGATCTCATGCACGGTTACCTTAAATACCGCATCCTTACCCTTTAACTCCTCCGCATGATAATCCTCGGGGAAGGTCACCTTAACCTCGGTCTCTTCATCTATCTTAGCTCCGATAAGCTGGTCTTCGAAGCCGGGAATGAATGAACCCGAGCCTATTGTAAGAGGATAATTCTCACCCTTGCCGCCTTCAAAAGCCTCACCGTCTACGAAGCCTTCAAAGTCAATTATGGTCATATCCTTATCCTTAACAGGCCTGTCTGTAACCGTGATGGTACGTGAATTGGCCTCACGTTCCTTCTCGATCTCCTTATCAACCTCTTCATCGGTCACATCGGTTTCGATCTTGTCGATCTTAACGCCCTTGTACTTTCCAAGTTCAATCTCGGGCTTAAGCGCAACCTCAGCTGTGAAGATGAATGACTTGCCCTTCTCGCACTGGGTAACATCTATCGAAGGCTGTGACACAACCTCTATTTCCTTGTTCTCAGCCAGTTCTTTCTCATAAGCATCGGGTATTATGAAGTTGGCTGCATCCTCATAGAAAACCTCGGGACCGTACATCTTCTCGATCATCTGCTGAGGCACCTTGCCCTTCCTGAAACCGGGAATGCTCATCTTATTCTTATTCTTCTGGTAGGCCCTGGTCATAGCCTTTAAAAACTCATCCGCCTCCACCTCTATGGTAAGCTTCGCCATATTGTGTTCAAGCTTCTCTACCTGCATACTCATTTCTGACTGATTCCTCCTAAATATCTACTAAAAAATGCAAAATTCAATTACTCAGTACGCTAGTATAACATATGTATATTCTAATTGCTAGTATGTTTTTACTGTATTTCTTATAGAGTACCCCTAAGATGTCTGTCCGTAAACTATCTTCCTCTTCATAGCCATGGCTTCGGTCTTGGAATCGAAGAGCCTTACAAGCTCAAGAGCGAAGGGGATCGCGGTTCCCATGCCCCTTGATGTCGTGATGTTTCCATCGGTGACAACCTCTTCCATGCTCACATTGGCGCCGGTAAGCATGTCCTCCATACCCGGATAGCAGCAGGCGTTCTTCCCCTCGAGAAGACCCAGGGATCCGAGGATCGTGGGAGCGGCACATATGGCCGCCAAACGCCGGTTGGTGTTCGAGAAGGCCCTTATCATGTCCATCAGCGCGTCGCACTCCTTAAGGTTCTGCGTTCCGGGCGAACCTCCCGGAAGGATAAGAAGGGCTGCATCCTTAAGGTCTATATCCTTAAGCAGCTTGTCGGCGATGACCTTGATCGCGTGAGCTCCTTCAACTTCCTTCTTACCTGTTATTGACACGGTTTTTATGACTATGTTGTCCCTTCTTAAGATATCAACAACCGTCAGGGCTTCGATCTCCTCAAAACCCTCTGCCAGAAAAATGTAACATTCCTTCATACTTCTACCTCCTTTGTTTATAAACTTCCTCCTACCTGCCCCATCCCTCGAAGAACTTCTTCTTATCTTCTTCCGGAACGGGATGCTTCTTGCGGTACTCATTCCTGGTCGCAAAGAATATCAGGATGATTCCTACCGCAAATACATATACCGGCCACACGATCTTCCTCCAGAAGCCCCTTGACATATACAGAAACAGACACACAAGGGATATGGCCGATAAGAGGAACCACTGCCTGCTCTTCTTCTCGAATGCGACTATGATGATCGCAAGCAGTACAACCCCCAATATTATAACATCAAAAAGCTCAGCTGACCTTATCGCCGAAACCGACTGCCATATGACCGAAGCAACTGATGCATAATACATAAGATCAAGTCCGCCTTCAAGTTCCTTCTTATATATAACCTTCGTTATCGCAAAAACAAGAGCGATAAAACCAAGTATCCGATACTCGGTTGTAAAGAGCTCCCTGACCCTTACTATGGGCTGGGTCCACCAGGCTATGGCCATACATACTGAAATGGCAGTAAGGATCGGTTTATTAAAGGAATCCCTGACCCTTCTGTAATAGCCGAACAGATACAGGGCCATCAGAAGGGATACCGACCATTTGAACTTACCATTTCCCACATTAAGGATTGCCAGGACCGGCACAAGCGACATGATCGTGAACCAATCTATCCTGAACGGATGCTCTTCATCCGCCCGGCATATGACTTTGGCATGAAGGAACCTTCCGAGTGCAAGCATGACGGCAAAAACGATCATCCGGATAACGCACTGGGGAGTGTGGTTTAGCTTCGCTTCCACAAGTATCCCGTCAGATATGTCGAAGCTCCCCGTAGAAAAAAACTGCG
>DPZM01000191.1:9364-15203 GCA_003535955.1 Lachnospiraceae bacterium
AACCCGTGTATTAAGCGTATCACCGACAATAGCCAGAAGAGTTGTGATGGGAATAACGCACAGGGGCTGCCGGCCCTTCCTGTAAAAATATATGATAAGGCCAATGCAAAGGATGGCTGCTATGATAAGGTGTCCGCCCCTCCTGTTATCGATGCATGATGCCGCAAACAGAACGGCAAGCGCAAGGGACAGCAGATCGTTCCCAAGCGACCTTCTCCATAACCCGTAAGCAAAGGCACCAAGGGTCACAAACATGAAGATGGTTAGCTTTACATTAAGAACCGGCATCGCGGGTTCTGATGCTATCATATCTATATTGACCCATTCTATAAGGAAGAAAAGGCTCATTATCCCAAAGCTTATATAGGATACAACCCTCTCCCTGTTCCTGAAGATCACATATTTTAGAACAGCGGCAAAAACAGGGAGCGACAGGCAGATAAGCTCCGTGTCAAAGTCAGCATTCCACTTTATGAAATCCTGCACGGAATATGCCCCGCAAAGGAAGGCCGCAACAAAGGCAAAGGCTATACGCCTGAAGAGACCGTCAAACCGCAGTGCCTTATAAAGGACAAATACCGCAAAGGCGATGCAGGCCTTAAACTCCAGATGGTCTATAATATAAGAATCACCCGTAACGAGGGCCGTCAAAAGCACGATGCCGGCCATGAGGATGTTCCAGTCTATAAGGATCCTCTTCTCTCCCCGGTCATAGATAAATACCTTCCTGTAGACAAAGAAGCCTATCGCAAGGATCGCAAGGAAAATAATAAGCTCCGTCTCAAACACCGCATTTTCACTGATCAGCGCTACATCGGGGAATACCCGTTCCATGACCTTATCAATGCCGGATGTAAGGGCAAAAGGAAGCAGCATGGCACTGACCAGACCGTCCGGATTGTTCTTTTTTATCCGTATATGGGCCTGATACATTACCATGACCGCAACAAGCGGAAGATTTAGCAGGTATGATGCGTACGAACGGTGGGACAGGTCTGCAAAATAAGCAAACGATATGATCAGTGTCAGGTTGAGCATGATGCTTAAGAGCCTCTCCGTCACGATAAGCGGCCATCCGAGTGACTTTGACACATGTTTGTAATGGTAAATAAGGATCACAACAAGCATCGTAATGCCCAGTATACCTGTAGGAATAAGAGAACCCGGATAATGGCTGTGCCATACATACAGGTATCTTGTGATGGGCACAAAGGCATACAGGTTCATGAATACAAATATACAAAGGCTTATGATATAGGACCATGTATAGAATCCGGTATCTTCCTTCTTAAGGGCTTTAACGGTCCTTATGTATTCAAAGGCAAACAGCAGGACCGACACTGCACAGATCATAAGCGGCGCAAGCACCTCAAGGATATCCCACCTTATATCATGCGTCCTGTCCATTACAACCCACAGCTTGCCGAAGCTTATCGCAAAACATATGAGCAGGGTGATGAGCGATGACAGGTTAGCAAGCCTCCTTTTGCCCTTTACCGGTACATATCTGTATACGAAGAAGGCTGCGTCCACAAGGATCATGGTGCATATAACATCCCCGTGCGGCACCGCAAACCTGAAAACATTTGATGTATTGGCGATAAAGAAGGCCCCGGCCACGGGAATGACATAGTACAAAAATCCATACGGGTTACTCCCGTTCTCATCCTCCGCCTGTACTGCGATAAGGAGCATTATCGCGATGCATACGAGCATAACGAGGCTCATGATCACGTTAAAGCCGAAAGCCAGGTACAGAAGCAGGCTGAGGGCCACATAACCAAGGGAGAGTAGCCGGTGAAACTGGGGGACGGTTCCTCGGTGAAACTGGGGGACGGTTCCTCGGTTCATTTCTTCAACGCGAAGATTAACCGGGAATCGAACCGGGAAATGAACCGAGGAACCGTCCCCTTGTTTCACCGAGGAACCGTCCCCCAGTTTCACCGCCACGAACATGTAAATCCCGGTAACAAGCAGGGCCACTTCCCCGCGGCCCGAAATATGCCTTGCAAGAAGCGCAAGGGCAATGCATGATGCCGCATAGGCTATCATCTCAAAGACAATGCTTCCGTAAAGCTTATATCCGAGCATAAGTGTAGCACACAGTACCCAGATGCTTATTGAAATAACCAGATATCTCGATGATGCTCCGAGGGAAAATGCCCGGCCAAACCACGCAAAATAACCTATGGCGATCACTGTTAATGACATGAAGGCCGAACCGAGGACAAACATGGTAACGCTGGCCTCGCGAAGTTTAAGCCGTGACTCCATGATCCATGCAACAACTATGAAGAACATGGCCGCTCCGAGAAGGGTCGCAACCTTTACAAGGGAAGGCATTATCGACCACATGGACGTAGCGAAGATAAGGCCCGCAACGAAAACAAGAACAACGCCTATACCAAAGAGTATATGCCCTGTTTCAAGCTTCCTCTTAACCCGCGGCCTGCCCGTACGCCGCACGGGTCTGCGGACTTTTTCTTCTTTCCGGATTTCTTCCGCGACATCTTCCTGCGGATATGACTCATACAGGTCATCTTCGGGATCCTGTGCCGAAGCTTCCGCCTGCAGTATCGAACTGTCTTCATCTGAAGGATCAAAAGCCGGTATTTCACCCTGTACAGTCGCGTACAGAACGTCTTTTGCTGCATTGACCGGACCGTCGGCAGCAATATCAAACGAGCCAACCGTATCGACAGTATCAGCAGTGCCGGCGTTGGCCAATCCGTTTATATCATCGATCGTAAGCTGAGAGTTCACAGGCCTCTCAGGTTCCGGCCTCCTTATAGGATACGGTCTTCCGGAAGCCTCGGCCATCCTCTCATTCAGCCTGCGTATCTCGGCATCCTTCTTCTTAACCTTGGATGACATGCTTATAAGCAGGGGGATCAGAACAAAAGGACTAAGTACCCATGCTATAAGAATCAGTATTAACACCACCCACATTACTATGCACCACTCACATTACTTATTTGTAAGACAGAATATCATCCCATACCTTCTTAAGTGAATCCGCCGCTTCTTTCTTCCTGATCTTTTTGATGGCATGAAAAATATCAGCGCTCAGCTTCTTGATATTAGTTTCCTCAGCTTCTTCCCAATCGGCAATAACCTTGGCTGCCGCCGTCCGAAACTGCAGGACACTTGATCCTATCGATGTAACAAGGAGCTTACTGCCCTTCCCCGGATATCCTGACAGGTGCTGGACAACCGCATCAAGCATCCAGATATTCTCATCATCGGGCGTGACCGTATTAAGCCCCATTCCCTCCTTAAAGTTCCTGCCCACAAGGTTCTTCTCACAGACAGTCAGGAAATCATCAACGTAAACATTGTCGTTAAGGAAGTAATACCCGTACTTATAATAGTTGTCAAAATCATTCACCACACATTCCATCAGGGCATCTGCGATATCTATTCCCGCATGTGCGGCTACCGGCACCGATAGTTCAGGTTTATCATAAACGCCTCTCCTCAGCTTGTTCTCGGCTTCCGAGATACCGATAAGCCTGTCTATAACCGCAAGTGCCGTATCCTTGTCGGAAGGCCTTGAAGCCTTGTCACTGTTCGTGAAATAGTCCTTTATCTGGTACATATTGACCACATCTTCAAGGGTAACATCATGTTCCGCCAGTTCCTTGAAGTAACGCATCGCCAAAAGAGCGGGACTGTCAACGGAAGCAATCCCGGCCCCCATCGGGTCCTCAAGCAGGCCCCTCATAATATCCCTGGCCCCTCTCATCTCATCTTCACTGAGTCCTCCCTTCTTAAGGCGGGTGTGAAGATCACTCTTATCGAATACGGTTTTGGCAAGGTACTTATACCCAACGTCATTCCTGCAGCCATTGCATAAGATCCATTCCTTTATCTCATCGTTTATAGGCTCTATGCATTCAACCGCGTTTATCTTACCCCATCCGTTAAGCTTCTGTGCGTATACATAATAGACATGATTCCTCGTCCCTTCCGGCCAGCTCTTGACGCTTGAGATCACATAGCTTGTGAATTCCTCATACATGCCCAGAGTGATCAGGTGTTTCTTGACGACCTCATCATCGGCAAAGTCAAACAGAACAAGGAGAAGCAGACCCAGCTTCACTGTCTCGAGCTTCGTGCCGAACATGGTCAGTGAATATGCAAGCGTTGACAGCTTGTGAGGATCATATTCCTGAATATCGTCTATTATCCTCTTAAGAAGTGATCCCCTGATCCTTGCCACCTTGAAGCCGAGCACGTTATCATCAAATCCATGGACTGCAAGCTTGGCATTAATCTTAACCGCTTCTTTTATGATCTTAACCGCAACTTCAAGTTCGGTCTCATCAGGCGCGATAACGGGATGTCCTATTATTCCTTCGTCCGAACCAAGGTGTATATTGGTCTTCTCACCGGGCTTAAGCGCATCAACAAGCGCAAACCCCTCCGGGATGCAGGCGTTCATCCTTACCGCATCATCGATCTGTTCGTAAATACTTTTCATCTCTAATACCCCTGATAAATAAAAGAAGAAGTGTGGTTACACACTTCTTCTATAATATCATAGATTCTATCTGCTGTACAACACTGTTATGGTTTTCATTTTCCTCGCCAATGCTTTTGTAAAGGCTTTTTTATCCATCCTCCATACCCAGTTGCCTCCGGTCGTTGATGGAATGTTGATCCTGGCCTCATTGCCAAGCCCCAGATAATCCTGCATCGGGATTATACAGGTGTCGGCGCAGGATGCAAGGGCAAGCCTTATATAATCCCATACGAGCTCTTTACCCGTATGACCCGCATTGTTAAGATAATCATCCGCATATTTCCTGTCCTTTTTTGATATGGAATCATACCACCCCAGAATCGTGTAGTTGTCATGGGTTCCCGTGTACACCACGCAGTTCTTAACGTAATTATGAGGCAGGTAATCCGAATCCTCCCTTGAATCAAAGGCAAACTGCAATACCTTCATCCCCGGAAAACCCGTATCCTTAACAAGCTTCAGCACAGACGGTGTAAGGAATCCCAGATCTTCGGCTATAACATTTATATCCCCCAGTTCCTTCTTTACCGCCCTGAAAAGAGCTATGCCCGGACCCTTCACCCACTTGCCGTTAACGGCTGTCCTGTCACCATACGGAATAGAATAATACTCATCGAAAGCCCTGAAGTGGTCGATCCTCACAACATCATACAGTCTCATGCAGTGGCGTATCCTTTTTATCCACCACGAGAAACCGGTCTCCTTGTGCTTCTTCCACTCATACAGGGGATTTCCCCACAGCTGGCCGGTCTTACTGAAAGCATCCGGCGGTGTTCCCGCAACGGCTTTCGGCATCCTGTTTTCGTCAAGTTGGAAAAGTTCCGGCGATGCCCAGGTATCGGCAGAGTCATAGGCCACATAAATGGGTATATCACCTATTATCTCAATACCCTTCTTATTGGCATAAGCCTTAAGAGCCATCCACTGCTTGTCGAATTCATACTGGATGAACCTGTAAAAGCTTATCTCATCTTCGTATTTCTTCTTATACTCTGAAATCGCCGCCTTCCTGCGAAGTCTTATATCATCATCCCACTTCGCAAGAGAAACATCATTGAATGAATTCTTGACCGCCATATAAAGGGCATAATCATCAAGCCAGTATTTGTTCCTGGCCAGAAAGCCCTTATACTTCTTCTCCTTCGCAGGGTCAAACCTCTTATAGGCAAGCTTTAATGCCTTGAACCTTGACAGGTATACCTTCTCATAATCGATACGGCTTTTATCCTTACCCCAGTCAAACCCGGTACATTCTTCCTTCTTAAGAAGTCCCTCCCCGACCAGTGTATCAAGGTCCACAAAATATGGATTGCC
>DPZM01000135.1 GCA_003535955.1 Lachnospiraceae bacterium
TCCATACCATTGAAAATGAAGAATCCCGGAGCAAAAAAAGTTATAATAAATATCGCAAAAAGAATAGCAAGATTGATCGCGCTATACCTGCCTATCCTGTTTGGATCGATATCTTCCGATTGTGATATTATACCTGCGATCCATATTGCCAGTACCCATATACCGCAGGTATTGAGCGCAGCCACGATCCTTGTCAATTCATAATCACGCGTTATCGTAGCTGTTATAATAGATATAAAATGTATGCCTGCATAGGCCAGGAACCATACCGTTACCTTATTTAGCCTGATAAATTGCCTTTTTTTAGCCGACCACCATATGACTATTATGGCAGATGCAACAAATTGTCCCTCCTTTGGGAGCAGTATAAGGAGCCATAAGAACTTAAAGAGGTTATATATAAGTTGTTCCGGGTGATTTTGCTTGAATTCCATATATCTTTATGACAACATATCTACATTTTCTGTCTTCAGAATGCATATTGAAGATTGATACTCGTTGATTCGTTTAGTATCACATCTCATCAACTATCCGAGCCAGTCCCTCACAGAAGGCTGCATTATTGTTGAAGCCCGATGTCCTACACTCAGCTGCCAGTTTATTATAATTCACGATCGCGTTTTCAAGGTTATCTATATCCTCTACCAGTATGATATTGTTATATCTCTTGCTTACAGCCCTGCAGAAATCCAGCTGATGGTCATTTATATGCTCGTTGTATTTCTTCTGTCTCGGTACAACTATGGGCACTTTACCTGCCTGAAGGGACTGGATAATGGAACTGGGGCCACCGTGCATTATGATCAGCCTGGCAGCCTCATAGTTCATGAGCATGTCGTTTTGATCAAAGAGGTTCTTATGTCTGCAGTTCTTTATCTCATAATCCGAGAATCCGTTCTGGATTATAACCTCTTCTTCTATTATTCCCTTTCCTTTAAGATCATCAATGCACTTGATCAGCCGGTTAAAGGGCTGCTCGTGTGTACCAACCGTAACGTATATCATTTAGTATTCCTTCATCATATCTGAACTGCATGAAGACATAAGAACCGTCCCCGTGTCTTCCATCGATACACCTGATAAGCCTGTTGAATGGCTGTTCATGCGTTCCTACAGTAACATAGATCATTTATTATTCCTTATTTCAGAAGATGCTGCCGAGATTGATCGCCCCCGGATAAACCTTCTTCATCTCTTCCCACTCGACAATGAACCGGTCCGTTATCGGATATACCAGCTTCCCTGTAAGAGTTGGAGAGTCGATCCTGTCAAAAACTTCAATATAGATAAGCCTGGCGCCAAACAGCTTACCCACATAAAAAAAAGGGACCGCACACGCCGCTCCACAGGAAATAATAAGGTCGGGACGCTCCTTCTTAAGGACTTTGAAAGCCCTGACTGTATTTATCACAAGTGCTTTAATGCTCCTGTTGCTGGGGTAGTAGCAGGGATACATGGTTTCTCCCTTAAGAAGACTCCTTGCATCCTCTTTATCGAAAGTCACCCAGAACCGTTCCTTATCCTGCCAAAAAGGCTTAAGCATATACATATGTGTCAGATGTCCGCCCGAAGAACTGACCAGACATATCTTTATATCTTTCTTCACACCTTATACCCGTTGCAATATCACATTCATCCCAAGACACATACATTTTACCAAATGCCATACATATTTACAATAAAAGACGGAGCATCGTATAAATTATGCTCCGCCTTATTTACAGGGAATTTTATTCCATTCCGTTCTTAACAGCTTCAGCCATTTCCTTCTGTATATCAGGATCAAATGAAAGGATAGGCTCAATATCCTTACCCTTAATCTTACGATCCACATAGTTGTTGGTAAGCTTTACAACCAACGGTGTTAATGACAGCACACCGATAAGGTTGGGGATCATCATAAGTCCGTTGAAGGTATCCGAGATATCCCACGCAAGAGAAGATGTCATAACTGCACCGGATATTATCATTACAACAAATATAACCCTGTATATCTTGGCGCCCTTGACACCGAAGAGGTACTCCGTTGCCTTGGAGCCGTAATGGGACCAGCCCATAACCGTTGTAAATGCGAATAACAGCACCGCAATAGCCACAAACCATTCACCGCCTTTACCGAATACCGCACCGAAGGCCTTCGCTACAAGTGTTGCATCACTGGTTCCCTCAGCGGCAAGACCTGTCTCAAGGTCTATCGCTCCTGATGAAAGTACCACGACCGCTGTCATGGTACATACTATGATAGTATCGGCAAACACCTCGAATATTCCCCACAGTCCCTGCTTGATGGGCTCCTTTACATTGGAATTGGAATGTACCATAACGGATGAACCGAGACCGGCCTCATTGGAGAACACACCCCTCTTGCATCCTGACTTAACAGTGTTTAATGCTATCTGTATCGCTGTTCCCGTTGCACCTCCGGCAACCGCCTTAGGTCCGAAGGCGAACTTAAATATCGAAGTAAACATCGCACCAAGGCTTGAAATATGTACGAACATTATTATCAGAGCACCGACTATATATATTATCGCCATGAAAGGAACCACTTTCTCGGCAACTGCTGCGACCCTCTTAAGGCCACCGAGTATTATCGCCGCACCTACCAGCATGAGCACAAGACCGATTATCCAATTGACAACGGATACTCCGGCAAAAGTTGCTGTATTCATCTCACCGAAGAAGGCCGACTCGATATTAAGAGTTATCTTGTTGATCTGGCCCATGTTGCCGATACCGAAGGAAGCGATCATCGCAAATATGGCAAAGATCGTGGCAAGTACCTTACCCAGACCCTTGCATCCTTTATAGGAACCAAGTCCGTCGCTTAAGTAATACATGGCACCGCCCGACCACTCGCCTTCGTCGTTACGACGCCTGAAATATATGCCGAGGATATTCTCCGAATAGTTGGTCATCATTCCGAGGATCGCTGCTATCCACATCCAGAACACGGCTCCGGGCCCGCCCACGCAGATAGCCGCTGCGACACCGGCAATATTACCCGTTCCAATGGTTGCTGCAAGTGCCGTACACAGTGCCTGGAACTGGGATACGGACCCCTCTTCCGTCTTAACATGGGACTCCTTGTGAAGGACCATGCCTATAGTCTTGCTCCACCAGTGCTTTATATGTGTGATCTGGAAGAACTTCGTTATGATCGTGCATACAAGTCCCGTTCCAAG
>DPZM01000313.1 GCA_003535955.1 Lachnospiraceae bacterium
ATATTTATATGGCATTGCTTCTCCTGCTCCTACTTTAGTATATTGAATCCTTATGACGAATACCGACAACGACGAATCTTCCGTTCTTAACCTGGTAACTGCAGGTCGAGAGGGTTACGAATTCATCACCCCACTCAGCCTCCACACCCGTATCATAGAGGGCTCTCTCTTTTACATTTTTTGCAAAATATTCAAAATCATCCCGGTTCCTCAGATCGGTATAATAATAATATCTGAAACGGCCGTTATCCTCGTCCTTTTCCTGACGATAGATATCCTCCTCAACCGGTTCCCCGTAAAGTCCCAGATCGTCAAGGGTCAGCTCCTCTTCGAAAATCTCCTTACCCGTTTCTCCGTCCTCAATGCCTGCAACGGCGTTGTCAAACACCGCCTGTTCACGCTGTGCCCTGTCTTCATCTGTTTCAAGATCCTCCACGGCTATCTGCGAATAGAAGACTCCGTAGAGTTCGTACTCCTTCTCCTCATACAGCGTGTCGAACCGGATGGTATGATGGCTCATCCCATATGACTCATCGGCGAACTTAAGTAAAGACCCGAAGGCGGTCCCGTCCTTCATATTGTGGCCGTATATAAGTGTCTGGTTTAAGCCGTCTCCCCAGTTTACCGCGATGAAGAGGGTTCCCTTGGATTCATCGGTCCCGTCAATGGCCTTATGGAGGAAAAAATTCTGGTCCTGAGGCGTATATACAACAGGATCGTCTATTACTGTATCATCTATCGTAAGCCAGCCGGACACATACGGATTGATCTTTAAGATCTCATCATATTTTTCAAGCGGGTATACAGGTTCAGGCTCAGGTTCCGGTTCCGGTTCGGGATCAGCTATCTTTTCTTCAGGCTGCGCCTTAAGCGGGATGGTTTCTTCCGCCGTAACTTCTGCATCTTCTTTATCATGTTTGCATCCTGCCGCGCCCAGGGAAGTTAAGATCAGAATAACGATCAGAAATGGAATGATTTTGACTCTTCTATACATTATCAGGCCCCTTTTCTAACGTTCTGTTCCGCGGAAGAACAGTCCCAGCATACCCGGTCCCACATGCGAGCCCGAGAAGGGTTCATGCTGGCATATCGTAATATGTACATCGGGAGTGATCTCACCCACAAGAGAAGCAAGCATATTGGCATCATCAAGGCAGTCACCATGTGAAATACATATGATCTGCTCACCGGATAGGACATGCTTCTCCCTGTATTTCTCTGCCAGTGCCTCGATAGCCTTCCTGCGCCCGCGGACCTTGGCGCACGATATGATATGTCCGGTCTTGTCGCCGAACAGTATCGGCTTTATATTCAGCACGGACCCGATCATGGCGGTCACACCGCCGACACGGCCCGTTTTTTTCAGGAAATTCAGGTCATCCACCGTAAAGTACTGGCAGATGTGCTTAACCTCATCATCAAGGATACCGGCTGCTTCCCTTGCGCCCATACCCTGCATACTAAGCCTTGCGGCTTCCACAGCCAGGATTCCGGTTCCGAATCCGCAGCCGAGGGAATCAACAATGTGTATAAAGCGGTCCTTGTATTTCTCCATAAGTTCCCTTGCAGCCACAAGCGCCGCATTATAGGTTCCGCTTATACCCGAGCTCATGGAAATATAGATTACATCCATCCCCTTTTCAAGGACCGGTTCAAACCGGGACATGAACAGATGTGTATTAAGCAGGGATGTATGGACTTCTCCGCCTTTTTTCAGATATTCGTAATAAGCATGTCCGTCAAAGCTGTCGACATCACCCCAATAGACCTGCAGCTTTCCGTTAACAGTGTATTCGCAGGGTAGCAGGGATATTCCTTCAAGCATGTTATCGGGCAGGTTAGCGGTCCCATCCGCAAATACTTCAAATTGCAGCATGCAGGCTCCTTGTCTTGGGTCAATAAGTATATGGTATACACATATATCCGTAAGGAGCCGGATTGTCCGGTATCAGGGTATGTGAATAGCTCAGTGCCCCATAGGGATAAATGTTTTGACCGATCATCGTCGGCATTACATAAGGTGTATAAGGGTAAAGAGAGGTATACGGAACAACAATGTAATTACCGGCAGGATATATATAAGGAGTGCTCATGACTGCCGGTGACGGATTATAGGTCGAATACATGGAAGGAAGGCGTCCCTCCTTTATGCCGTAGGTAAGATAATGCCACAGCAGACGCTCGGGATACTTACCGTCTGCGTATGCCGCCCTCATCTCGGGATACATGTTTGCATAGAAGTCAGAATCAAACTGGGTCCCGTCCGGGAGCAGATAGACCTTGGCATCAACCCTTACCGGTCCTGCAACCAGACAGAAAAAGGCAGCAAGTGCAAGCACCGCTGCAGCCTTCATGATCTTGTTAATGCTTTCTTCCCTGAAAATTGTACTCATGATCGTTCTCCTTTAACCAGACAAAAGCCAAATCAGTACCCTTTATTATACTCCATGTATAAATGGCGGTCAAATCATGAAGACAATAGAACCGTCCCCATGTCTTCATTCCTTGAGGAGGGATATGATCCCTTCGTAGTCGAAGCCTGCACAGCATTTCTTTATCTTATTATACTTATCGGCTTCACCGTCCGGAATCTTATACCCTTCCATTTCCTTAAAGGCTTCCTCCAACCGGTCGATATCCATCTCCTGTGCGGCATCAAGCAGCTCTTCATACATAACGGACATAAGGTTTTCATCCGCCTTAAGGACTGCTTCCCGATCATCTTCAAACAGTCCCTTAAGTCTTTGCCCGTATTCCTCATAAAGAGTCATCATTTCATCATGATGATCCCTTATATATTCAACATCATTCTCCTTGCCGGCTGTTTCAAGATTCAGGGCAAGGCCTGACAGATGCAGGGCTCCCACTATCCTCGCCGAGCTCTTAAGAGCATGTACCTTTATCGTGTAATTATGAATATCTTCAGCCTCATAGTATTTCCTGAGCCTGCGTGACTCTTCCGGAATGGAGTCATAAAAGATCTTAAGGGTCGAACGGAAGCCTTCCTCATCTCCGCAGTTTTCCAGGGCTGTCTTGATATCGATCCCCTCAAGCTGATCATACCGGCGGTTTTCTTCCGTCATCCCCTCATTATCCCCGGCTGTCTTAAGCGCGCCGGCCTCCGTCTCGTCGGCGGGAGTATTGATGATCTTATCCTTCGGTATGTATTTAAGAAGGGCCTCCTCCAGCTTACTTCCGGAAACCGGTTTCATAAGATACCCGTCGAAACCGGCCCTTTTATACAGGTCCATGTTCTCGCTTCCCGCATTCGCGGTAAACACTATTACAGGAACATCCCTGCACATACCATCCTCAAGGCTTCGGATCCTCTCCAAACACTCTATACCGTCCATACCGGGCATAAGGTGATCCATAAAGATCACATCATACCGCTTCTTCTGCGTCATCATAAGCGCATCATCACCGCTTGTCGCAGTATCAATACCGATAAGTGTATCCTTGATGAGCTTCTTCTCAACCTCAAGATTCATTTCGTTATCATCAACTATCAGGAGAGATGCCGAAGGAGCCGTGAATTTACGTCGGTATTTCTGCCGCAGCACCTTTTGCTCATTAAGGGTGAGCTCTCCCACGGGCGCAGGATCCGCGATGTCCTGAAGAAGGCTCACCGAGAAGGTCGATCCCTTCCCGTATTCACTGTCAACCTTTATCTCGCCTTTCATAAGGTCCACGAGCTGCTTGACGATTGACAGTCCCAGGCCCGTGCCTTCTATATTCCTGTTCTTCTCCTGGTCAACCCGCTTGAACACCTCAAAAAGCTGCGGGATGACCTCCCTCTTTATCCCCATTCCGGTGTCTGTTACCGATATGAGCAGCTTTATCCGGTTATCATAGGGCTGCTCAAAATCGACCTTAAGCCTTACTGATCCCTTATAGGTATATTTTACTGCATTATTCAGAAGATTTATTATTATCTGCTTTATGCGGACCTCATCTCCGAACAGGATGGAGGGGATACCCGGATCTGCTTCAACCTTCAGGGTAAGGCCTTTATCGCTGGCCCGAAGCCAGATCATGTTGTATATCTCCTCGAGCATATCGGAGATCCTGTAATCCACCGGAACTATATCCATGCTTCCCGCATCCAGCTTTGACAGGTCAAGAATATCGTTTATTGTCGTAAGGAGCATCTTGCCGGCGCCCTGTATATTCTTCGCATCCCTGATTATCTCATCCGAGGCATCCTCCTGGCGCAGGATCACCTCGTTAAGGCCAAGGATCGAGTTGATGGGAGTACGTATCTCATGGCTCATGCTTGAGAAAAACCTGCTCTGTGACCGGTTGAGCTCCTCGATCTCCTTCTTCTGCCGGTTCACCCGTGCGTTTTCCTGCCTGAAGAGGCGGGCCTGATAGCTTATAAGAAGGCTCATTACGCTCCCGACTATGAAGAGGGTTGCTATGGAATCGATATAGGCATCCTTCCTGTCAAACTCCGTTATATATCCGGGATTGAAATAGCCCACCAGCCAGCAGATGACGACCACCACACTCTCCGAGGCCAGAAAGAATATCTTGGGTTTCCCCGTAAGGATCATGACGATGTAGAAATTGGAAAACGCAAACCAGACAGGAGTGCCGCCCGCGGCGCCTCCGCTTGTGAAAAATGCCACGGGAAGAAAAATAAAAGTAAGAAAGGCCGCTATTATTATCATAGCTGCCTTTAACTGGTTAAAGTTGACTGCCCAGAACATGATGCCCGAAAAGAGGGCAAACTCAATAAAGAGAGAAACGTTGGCAACCGTGGCCTGACCGATGACTATCCCGCTTACGAGCGCGATAAACAGACCAAAAAGGGCGATTATCGACAGCAGGATAAAAGACCTGCTCTGCAGATCCATGTTCGGATCATCCAGATATTTCCGTATCTTTTTTATCATCAGGTACCTTTCATGAAGACAAGGGAGGGTTCTTTTGTCCCACCCGCTTCTCTTCAGCAAATCCAAAAGCAGAGTATATACAGAATAAATATACTATATTTTGAAGGTTTTTTCAAATGAAGGCCGATAGATACCTCATTCTCTTCGGATCATGCTGCGGCGGCGCTTCTTGTCGGCATAGAGAAGGATGTCGGCCTCGGTAAAGAGTTCGCTTAAGTTCATGCCCTCTCCTGCCTCGAACTTAAGACAGCCTGCCGAAACGCCAAGATAGTATGGTAAGCCTGATTTTGAATTGAATTGCTCACAATATCCGTGAATGGCCGCTACGCAGTCATCCGGGTCAAAATCATCCGTCACGGGGAATATGGCCGAGAATTCATCGCCGCCGGTCCGTCCGAGCACCGCATTATGGTCACTCAGGACGCTCGCAAGGGCTCTTGTTGTAAGCTTTATTGCTTCATCGCCCTCGCCGTGGCCGAATGAGTCATTTATCTGCTTTAAGTGGTCAAGGTCCGCCATGAGCACGGCGACATATGACCCTTTATTCTCATCAAGCACCCGTCTCTCTTCCCGAAGGAAGCCGGCACGGTTCAATATTCCCGTGAGGGCATCATGGGTTGCGGTATGATCAAGCTCTCTGTTCTTATCTTCCAGCTCTTTCCTGGCCTCACGCTCCGCAGCCACAAGGTCCAGATACCGAAGGCCCAGTCCTATCTCCAGGGCCTGCATGTAGTAGTGTTCGATCTCCTCGTATTTTATCTCAAGCTCCAAAATTCCGTACTGGTACTCTTCGAAGAAGAGCAGCAGCACGACATGGCAGCCTTCAAGCCTCGTTTTATCCTTGTTAGGCGCGTCCCAACGGATAATCGGGGCATCCTTATCATCATAGATCCGGCTCACCCCGTCCTTACAGGTAATGGATACCTTAAGCTCGGGAGGCAGGCTGATGGGATCCCTCTTATGGACAATCCGGCAGGGCTGCGTCAGTATAA
>DPZM01000040.1:0-3074 GCA_003535955.1 Lachnospiraceae bacterium
GTGGCCGTCCTGTTGGCGGGATCTACAGTAAGTGTGACCGTATCGCCCGTCTTAACCTTACCGGACTTAACGATACCCACATGGCCCACTCTTCCGCCGTCTATCTTAACCGTATCCTTTACTTCGAATTCGAAATTGCCTGCATTAATGCAGCCAAAGTCACCCTTCTGGCCGCCCATGGTGGCATAGAACGGTGTCCTGTCGGTCACGATCACGCACTCAAGTCCTTCGCCGGCTTCATCTATGAGCTCGGAAGAAGCAATGGCTACTACCTTACCTGCATCTTCGGTCTTTTCATATCCCGTAAACTCGGTTACCACTGATTCATCAAGTCCCTTGAATGCCGCAAGATCATCAGATGAGGCCTTAAGTGAGAAGTTGGCATTATCCCTTGCCTTCTGTTTCTGTTCTTCCATCGACTTCTCAAAGCCTGCTTCATCAACACTTAAGCCCTGCTCATCTGCCATCTCAACCGTAAGCTCTAAGGGGAAACCGAATGTATCATATAAATAGAAGGCATCCTTGCCTGCTATCGACTTCCCTGCAAAAGCAAGGACCGTATCCAGGATCTTCTTAAACTCCTTCATACCGTTCTCAAGGGTAGCCGTGAAGCGGTCGATCTCCTTCTTAAGCTCCTTAAGGACAAAATCCCTGTTCGTTACAAGATTGGGATATGAATCCGAATAAACCTCATCTATGAATATCTTCGCTATATCAAGCAGGTTCTCCGTGGTAAGACCCAGTATCCTTCCATGCCTTACCGCGCGCCTTATAAGCCTTCTAAGGACATATCCCGCACCGCCATTTGAAGGAGTGAGCCTTGCCTCGTCGCCTATAAGCATCACTGATGTACGCATATGGTCGGCAAGCACCCTCATTGAACGGGTCTTATCATCGTCCGCATCATACTTTGCGCCCGAAGTCTTCTCGACATAGGCAATGACCGAAGAAAAAAGGTCGGTCTTATATACATCCTTGGTCCCGTTGAGGAAGGCAAGGTTTCTCTCAAGTCCCCAGCCGGTGTCTACATTCTTCTTGGCAAGAGGTGTAAGATGACCGTCCTTATGCTTCTCATACTGCATGAAAACATCATTACCCAGCTCGGTATACTTACCGCATGAACATCCCGGTCCGCAGTTCGGCCCGCAGTCCGGAACATCGGCTATATAGAACATCTCGGAATCGGGACCGCATGGGCCGTACTCAAGTCCCCACCAGTTATCCTCAGCAGGAAGATAGTATATGTTCTCGGGCTTGAAGCCTGAATCTATACGGCATTTTGCCCCCTCTTCATCCCTGGGCGCATTCTCATCACCGGCAAATACGGTTGCGGCAAGATGATCACGGTCAAAACCGAAAACCTCGGTAAGCAGCTCGTAGCTCCACTTGCACCGCTCCTCCTTGAAGTAATCCCCAAGGCTCCAGCTTCCCATCATCTCGAAGAAGGTCACGTGGGACTTGTCGCCGACAGAATCAATATCATTGGTACGCACACAGCCCTGTACGTTGCAGAGCCTCGTTCCCATCGGATGCTTCTGGCCCAGAAGATAAGGCATAAGCGGCTGCATACCTGCCACATTGAACATAACACCGGTCGATCCGTCAGATACTAAAGATACGGCTCCGACATCAACGTGTCCCCTCTCCTTATAGAATTCCTTCCAGGTGTTCCTTAACTCTTTTGAAGTGAACTGTTTCATTTTTCTTTTGTTCTCCTATATCTTAAATCCTATATAACACAAAAATGCTTAGCTCCTTCAGCCCGGTCCACATCTGTATAAGCTTCCGCGGCTGTTACAGCAGGTGTACTCCCATGCTCTCAGCCTCTTCCACGACTCCCTCTGACCAGATCGAGCTCTGCACCTCTCCTATGTGTGCCCTTCTCATGAAGAACATACATATCCTGGACTGTCCGATACCACCGCCTATCGTGTAGGGAAGTTCCTTGTCAAGTACAGCCTTCTGGAAGGGAAGAGATGCCCTCTCGGGACAGCCCGCCTTGTCAAGCTGGCTTAAAAGCGAATCCTCATCGACCCTTATACCCATTGACGATATCTCAAATCCCCTGTCAAGCACCGGATAGTATACGATGATATCTCCGTTAAGTTCCCAGTCATCATAGTCGGGGGCACGTCCGTCATGCTTCTTTCCTGACTTAAGCAGATCACCTATCTTCATAAGGAAGAGTGCCTTGTATTCCTTCGCAGCCAGGTCCTCCCGTTCTCTCGGAGTCTTATCGGGCCAGCGGTCCTCAAGCTCCTGGGTAGTGATAAATGTGATATCATCAGGCAGTATCCTTGTGATCTCGGGATGTCTTGAATTAACAAATACCTCTGTATTCCTGATCGCCTCGTAAACCTTGCACACGATCGACTTTAACGTATCTTCGTTACGCTCTTCCTTATTTATGATCCTCTCCCAATCCCATTGGTCCACGTACAGGGAATGAAGATTGTCGGTATCCTCATCACGCCTTATGGCGGTCATATCGGTATAGAGACCTTCACCATGCACAAAGCCGTACTTCTTAAGGGCCATCCTCTTCCACTTGGCAAGGGAATGTACGATCTCGACTTCCTTATCCCCCTGCTCCCTTATACCGAACTTAACGGGACGCTCAACACCGTTTAAGTTATCGTTAAGTCCCGACTCGGGCCATACAAAAAGGGGAGCCGATACACGGGTAAGGTTTAATTCCTTGGCCAGAGCCCTCTCGAAATAATCCTTTACTTCCTTTATAAATACTTCCGTATCCTTGATCGTCTGCGGACTTTTATATCCTGCCGGTATGTTCAGTCTACCCATTATCTTCTCCTCAAATATCAAAACAATCAAACAGAGCGGCCTGTCTGACGCCAACAGACCACTCCACATTATAAACTCGCTTTAATTCCCGCGCAAGTATTATTTATGAAGACACGGGGACGCATCTTCTGTCTTCATCACCTAAGATACAGGCTCCCCTCTTCCCTTAACCACTTCCTGCACTGCCTGTAGTCAGGTATTACTTCCTCAACAAGAGCCCAGAACTTCTTCGAATGGTTCATTTCCTTCCGATGGCAAAGCTCATGAAC
>DPZM01000040.1:3194-3844 GCA_003535955.1 Lachnospiraceae bacterium
CCCTTCCTGCTGCAGCTCCCCCACAGGGTCTTCTGGTTCCTTATCGTGATGTGCCCGTAGGTAACTCCTATAATCCCTGCATAGTAGCTGACCCTGACCGGTATGACTTTAAGGGCTTCCTCTTTAAGGTCCCTTAGCTCCCACCTGCCAATCGGCTCTATCGTTCCGGCTTTCGCCATCCTCTCTTCGGCCATCTTCACATGCTTTCGGATCCAGGAATCCTTCTCGACAAGGAACTTCTCTATCTCATATTTGGGTACACGCATGGGTGCGCGGACCAAAAGCTGCGCCTTTTCGTTTATTTCGATCGATATTGTTTTCCGTCTGCTCCGTATAAGTATATAATCCATTCGTAAATATTAACACACAATTTGCATATCTGTCATCTGCATGGTACATTTTATGATATGATATAATTACTGGCAGGTGGAAAATGGTAAAATACGAAGAAGTCAAGACAAAATCAACCGATGGCCTGTTCCTGTCCCTTGCGGTTTATGAAACAGCGGATGCCGCTGCGTGTGTACAGCTTATACACGGTATGGCAGAACACAAGGGGCGGTATGATGACTTTGCGCGCTTTCTTGCCGGAAACGGGTATAATGTCGTATCCTCAGACCTTAGAGGACATGGCAAGGACGCTCCTCTTC
>DPZM01000240.1 GCA_003535955.1 Lachnospiraceae bacterium
AAAACAACATACCACAAAAAACAACCGATCCTGTCATTGAATCGGTTTTTTATAAGAAAAAATCCTATTATAAATCCGACCAGATTTAACAGGACGGATAAGTAATTCATATGCATCGATCTCTCGGGCGTGGACAGGAGTTCATCCCTGATGCCTATCTCCGCCGGATCGGTCAGCTTCCTTAAAAGTCTTGACTTCATCCTTCCCTTGCCTTCGCAACAAGATCATCAACGCCGTTCTGTCTGGGTGCCAGGATCGATGCCAGAAGGTCTTCCTCAGAAGTATCCCCGGATACCGTATCATCACCGGATGCTTCATCTGAACCACCACTGTCCCCGATCGATCCGCCCGCCTCAACCTCTGCTGCCATCATGGCAAAGACATCGTCCACATCGTTCTGCTTGGCTCCCGAAAAGGCCGCCATGATCCTGGCTACCTCATCATCGAGCTCGGAACCGGTCAGAGGCTCATCCGCTCCTCCTGAAGCCTCCGTTCCATCGGTCAGAGCCTGCGCACTTTCCGCGGGCGAAGCTTCCTGTGCCACAGCAGTCACGGTATCCGCTTCTTCCGTAACATCTTCCGCCGTCTGATACAGCTTGCGCGCGTCGTATTCGTACCACTTGATTATAGGTTTATGACGATCGTACATTTTCCGCCTTTCGTCTCTCCCCGCTCAACTATATTCTATCACAATTCCGTATTTTTGTCACTTCATCGGGTAAGCTTGTTATCCCATCAATTTTATCCTTCTCCGTTATCGGTCATACTTGGACTCTACGGTATCGTAGCGGTTGCACTTATTACCTCCATCATAGTCAACTTCTATGACGAAACGAAGGATAAGGACAACGATGAATGATCGGATGGAATAATCTGTAAATCTGTGATATACTAGCCGATGTGCAAATAAATGAAACCCTATATAAAGGAGTTAACAGATGGAAGTAGTATGTCTTGACTTAGAGGGCGTTCTCGTCCCGGAAATATGGATCGCATTCTCTGAAGCAACGGGAATACCGGAGCTTAGGAAAACAACCAGGGATGAGCCCGATTACGATAAGCTCATGAAGTACAGGATCGGGATCTTAAGTGAACACGGTCTCGGCCTTAAGCAGATACAGGATACGATAGCCACCATCGATCCCCTCCCGGGAGCCAGGGAATTCCTTGATGAATTAAGGAGCCTGACCCAGGTCATAATCATCAGCGACACCTTTACCCAGTTCGCCGGCCCCCTTATGAAAAAGCTCGGATGGCCGACGATCTTCTGCAACACCCTTGAGGTTGCGGATGACGGTAAGATAACCGGCTACAGGATGCGCTGCGAGAAGAGCAAGCTTACGACCGTAAAGGCCCTCCAGTCCATGGGCTTTGATACGATCGCATCGGGTGATTCTTTTAATGACCTTGCGATGATCGAGGCTAGCAGGGCAGGCTTCCTCTTTAAAACAACCGACCGGATAAAGAAGGATTATCCTCAGTATCCTGCATTCACGGAATATAACGACCTGCTAGATGCAATAAAGAAGGAGCTCTCTTAGATAAGGCTCTATGTTTTTGTTGAATTATTGTCACAAAACCGATCATATATGCTAAAATAAAATATCTATAAACTTTTTTAATATTTTTATTCAGGAGAATCGGAATGCGGCGATACGTTCAGATGCTGACAAGCACTTGGGACAACAAGTATCTTGCTTCCCTCGTCAGGGGGATAAGCCATCGGTTTGCAGATGAGGATATCGGTCTGCATATTTTTAATGCCTATGACGAAGTCTTTGAGAAGGACTTCTACAAGCACGATAAGGAGGTCTTTAAGCTTCCCGCTCCCGGTAATTATATAGGAATGATCGTCGTCTTCAACAGTGTTGACGCGGCCAATGACATACATGCCCTTGTCGCCCGCTTCCGCGATTCCGGAAGGCCGGTCATTACAATAGACCAGCATTCCGAGGGCGCATCCTTCTACGGACTTGATAATTACCAGTCCATGTATAAGATAGTCGACCACCTTATTACAGCCCACAGCTGCCAGACGCTTAATTATGTGGGAGGACCTGAGCACAACGAGGAGAATATACTCCGTTACAAGGCTTACGAGGACTGCCTTAAGGCACACGGGATCGCGATAGATGAGCGCAGGGTCCGCCACTACAGGTTTGTCGTGGAGGACGGTCAGGAGGCCTACAGGGAATTCAAGGAGATGGGAATCCACCTTCCGGATGCTGTAGTATGCGCCAATGATAACATGGCATATGGCTACTGTCTGGAGGCCCAGAAAGACGGATATTCAGCCCCCTGGGACTTCAGGATCACGGGCTTTGACAACATAGACAGGGGACAGCAGTTCCTTCCTTCCATCACAAGTGTCAACCGTAACTGGGAGCAGCTGGGGTATGATTCCGCGGACGGCCTTCTGTCAATGGCTGAGGGCGGTACCTTCATTGAAGAGCATCATACCACAGGCTACGTTAAGATAAACGAATCCTGCGGATGTGCTCACGGTGAGAGGAGCCTTCGGAATGACTATATGGAAATTCTTAACACCCAGAGCCTGGCCCGGGTAAGCACCCACCGGCAGGATGCGGCCAGGAAGATCCTCTGCTCCGCTCCCAACCTTGACAAGTTCAAGGAAGCCTTATATGAGAGCAATCAGGCTCTCGGTATCTCGGGTTTTGCGGTATGCTTAAACGAAACCTTCTTTGATCCCGACCTTAACAGCGAGGAAAACAGGTTTACGGAAACCGTGTCTGCTTACATGCCGGGAAGCAATGAGACCATCGACACGAAGGTCAACCTCCTCCCGGCTGCTTACGCCCTGGACAACAATACCAACTATATCTTCTCCTGTCTCCACTTTACCGATTATACCTTCGGCTACTGTGTTATGCCCTTTAATGAAGACCTTATACTCCACGGCGAGCACAGGGCCCTTATGGAAAGCCTGTCCTTAGCCCTTATGAACATCAAGCATCATCTGGCCCTTGATGTCATGAACGAAAGGCTGCGGACCCTCTATTTACAGGACACCCTGACAGGCCTCTATAACCGTTTCGGGTACAGGGATCTGGGAGCCGATTTCTTCGATAAATATGCAGGAAATGTCTTCGTTGTATATGCCGACCTTGATAACCTTAAGAAGATAAATGACATGTACGGGCACAGCTACGGCGACACGGCGATAAAGGCACTGGCCGATGCCCTGAAGAAGGCATTCTCCGATGATGATATCAAGATAAGGATGGGCGGTGACGAATTTATCGTCATCGGAAGGTATGAATCTGTCGAAAAGCTTGAAATACAGCGGGATATGATAAGCTCCTATCTGGCCGATCGCAGCAGGGAGAGTGATTTTCCTTTGACAATATGCGCTTCGATAGCTTATGTGTATAACGATCCGGATGATCTCTCGGACATTGAAGCATTGGTTCATGCGGCCGATCAGAAGATGTATGAAATAAAACAGACCCACCACAACAGGCGTGCAACCGATAAGCAGGATCAATGATCATTTACATGTTTTAATATCCTGTCATACTGGTCATACATTTTCTGTGTCTCATTCTCGAGCAGGTAATAATGCATGATATAGGGAACAAGCAGTACAAGCAGTATCCCGATAAGGGCCAATACGTATATCGCGCCCGAGATTATATAGGTAGCCACACATATAAATTCAAGTAAGGCAAACAGCACGGTCACGATAAGGTGTATGAGGCGTTCGTGCTGGAAGAAGCCAATCTGGATAAGGTGCTCGTCAAGCACGGCCTTCCAGTCGGTCTTCTCATTATTGTCTGAGAGGATCTTGTCTATCCTCTTCCTGTATCCGAGTATTCTCTCCTTCATGTGAAACTCCTTATCTTAAGGCTGCCACCCAAAATGACATCCTTTTATTCAAACGTCAGGTGGTAACGGTGCATCTTTACCCCATCGATATCCGCATCCTCCATAAAGGTAAATCCCAGCTTCTTACAGATATGAATGGATATTTCGTTTCCGGGGACTATAAAGCAGTTGAGGCTCTCAAGATACAACTCGTCCCTGGCATGATCAATGATCGCCCTTAGGGCTTCCTGGGCATAGCCCCTGCCCTGGCGGTCCTTTTCTATTACATATGCCAGTTCCGCCTCAAGGTAGCCTGCCCTGTTGGTAAGGCCTGCCCTGCCCACTGTCCTTCCCGTTTCATTCTCGACAACGATCCACAGGCCGTACCCGTAAAAGCCGTACTGGTATTTAATGTAATCCTTCGTGTAAACTATCTCTTCATCCCTGTCTTCGTAGAGGGGTTCAATGAAATCCGTTATGCCGGGACCTGCATATATCTCATACAGTCTGTCCACGTCCTCAACCCTTATCTCCCGGAGGGTCAGCCGGTCAGTCTTAAGGATTATCTTCTCTTCATCCATCATCCGTTGTGCTCCAGCATAAACTGAACGAATTCCTTCTCAGGCAGGGGCCTTGAGAAATAATAGCCCTGTATAAATTCACATCCAAGGTTTAAGAAACGGTTCAGGGTCTTCTCTTCTTCAACTCCTTCGACAAGGATATCCTTCTTCATCTCATGGAGCATGTTGACCGTATTCCTGATGACTATCCACATCTGGGGATCGTCCATCTCGTCTACGAAGCTTTTATCCAGCTTTACAATATCTATCGGAAGCGAAGTCACGCGCTTTATGTTGGAATAGCCGGTACCGTAATCGTCGAGCGAGAACTTAATACCCTTCTCCGAAAGCCTGTGAACATTCCTGTCCACCATTGTAGGGTCAAAGTCAGCCGCCGTCTCGGTTATCTCAAGATTTATCCTGCTCACATCAAGTTCATACTTATCAAGTGTATTAAGGACCTTATATACAAGGTCTGTCTCCACGCACTGGGCCACAGAGAGGTTTATCTCAATACATTCAAGTCCCATCTTCTTAAGATCGGCATTCGCCATAAACTTACATACCGCATCAATGACATAGTCCCCTATCTGATGGATGGCTCCCGAGGCTTCGGCCGCGGGAATAAAAAGTCCGGGCGATACGAACCCGTACTTGTCGTCAATAAGACGGATGAGGGCCTCGGCCGAAACGAACTTCATCTTCCTGGCCGAGTAGATGGGCTGGTAATACATCTGAAATTTGCCGTGTTCTATCGCCGAAGCTATAACGTCATCAAGCTCACTCCTTAACTTGAAATCATCGCTGTTTATCACTTCGGCCAAAAGTACCGAACGCTTATCCTGGTCAAATACCTGTTTGAGCGTTCCGTCGAAATTGACTATGCCCTCGTAGTCATCTATATCCTCCGGACACCGTACGACACAGCTTCTGCAGTCAAGCCCGACCTTAAAGTGCTGGATCTCGAAGGGTTTGTTGAGGCCGTCAACGATCGAGGATGCGGCAGTTGATATAACCTCCATATCAAGTTCGCCTGTCACTATGGTAAAGGTCCCGTTCTGAAGATAATATACATCGCTCCTGAGCTTGTATACATTGCAGGTCCTGGTTATCCTGGTTCCCACATCCTTAAGCATGGCATTGAACCTGTCCATTCCAAGATAGGTCCTGAGTATTCCGCTGTTAACGATACTAACATATATTACCCTGAAGGATCGCCCTGTCTTGAATGACTTTTTCAAGGCTTCAAGTGAAGCATTGTAGGACTGCACGCCGCTTAAGGGATCGAGAAATTCCTCCCCCCTTTGGAGAATGGTGGAAATAATAAGCGCAACGATAGCCGAGCCGAACATCTCAATAAGAAGGTTCGGGATAAAGAACTGCAGGAACACGGTCAGAAGGCTTACCGGAAGCTGGCTCATAAGGGCAAAGAGCTTGTCACCCGTAAGCAGGCGGCGGTACTTTAACATGATAATACTGCTCGCAGCTATATAGCCGGTCCCTACAAGGTATATGAAAATACTGCCATATCCTCTATGGTAATTGAGCCCCTCATCAAAATAGAAAATAAGCCGTGTAAAGGGATTGCTCAGGATCAGAAAAATACTGACCCCACAGGGTATGAGCATATAAAAAAGCCTCTTTGTATTTCGTACATAGATGTGCCATACACCGATGTAGGAGATCACATACAGGACATATATGAGCGGACTTATATTGCGCGCCACAAAATAAACATAGTCGATGAAGGCACGTATGCCGGTATTGTCATCGGTTACCTCAAACACAACACCGAACATGCCGGCCAGAAGGTCGGTTACCGTTGAGACTGCAATACAGATGAGCAGGATGACATAGAGACGGTTGGACCGTCCCACATACATCTTCCTTGCAACTATCGAAACAGCAAGTATCGCCAGTATTATCAATGCACATATGTCAAAATTAAGCATTCCCATAACTGCTCTCCGATCAGCGAACGGGCTTGACCGTTACCGTCTTTACTATCCTTAATCCATTGGACAGTTCGGATACTATATCAAGTGTATACTTTTCCCCGTAAATCAGTTTTTCCGGATCTGATGCCCCAAGAACGAATACTCCGCTTGCCGCACCCACCTTTTTTCCATTCGGGAGACGGTCGCCCTTGTCAAGGAAGGTCATCTCAAACAGGTTGCTGTCATCTCCCTCAAGGCTGAAGTTATCTATTGTGACAGAAGGGAATGAGGTCATCTTCGGGGTATAGACGATACATGTTTTCTCCGGATCTGACAATTTTATTTTCCCGCTTGCACTCAGCTTATATGCCGCTGCCGGATCCTTAACGTATTTAACTCTCACGGTTTTCCTGACAGGTGCGCGCCAGTCAGATGAAGTAAATATAAGCTTCCTGCTGCCTCCCTTGAAGCCTTCCCGGACAGTAAAGCTGATACTGCTTTTGTCGCCGTCAAGTGACATATTCACATTTTCGTCATCACAAAGGACTTCAGTGTCTTCCGGCAGCCCCGAATGGGTAAGGGTTATCTCACCCCTGTCAATCCCGCCATATACCGTTGTCTGCGCAGGCTTAATTACAGGTGCCGTATTTGTGGTGGAAACATTTAAGATGTAGGTTACATAGCCGTATTCAGCAAATTCAATATCAAAAATAACCTTTTTGTTTATCTTATTGTAATTGGAAGGATCAAGCCCGACGGGAGTCAGGATAAGCTTTCCCGTATCCTCATCATATGAAAGGATATCATAATAAGGCTTTCCTGATCTTACCATTTCATCAACCGATTCCTTCGTAAGCGAAAGGCTCTTTATTTCTTCCGAAGCAGAAACCGTATATTCGGCGCAGACCTCATCTGTCCCCATGGTATAATAAAGATTGGACGGATGATCCTTTACGATCCTGAGCGTAGGCTTGGTCCTCGGATCCGGAGATATCTTATCACCGTCATAAACGGGTATCTTGAAAACAAAGGGATTGTTAAGGGCTCCGGAGGCCTTGTACATTTCATACATCTTGGAGCTTTCCGAAACAGGTGCCGCAACGTTCTGCATATACTGATGCCAGTATGCTTTCTTAACTACATTATACTTTTCGAGGTATGGCGTATCCTGACCCGCCAGAATATAGTTCTTTGAGTCGAAGGTAGCTCCGCCGAGCAGTGACTTGTACCTGGTATCCCAGCCCTGCTTCTTCGCATACGAGAGTCCGTTAGTAAATATCTGGGTATTGGTGCTTCCGTTCGCCTGAACATTGAAGTAGTTGTAATAACCTTCATATCCGCTGTAACTTCCCGAAATAAGCGGTGATGTTCCCTGACCCTGCTCCTGATAAACCCTTACCGCAAGGTGGTAGGGACTCACCTTAAGGCTGCTCCCTATCTTATAGAAAGCCTCCGCATAGGTCATGCCCTCACCGGGAATATTACCTTTCATAAAGGTGGTGCTTAGCACACTCTGTACACCTGCCTGGGTATGGTATGAACCGTTGTAGGTCAGCTGTTCGAACATGAACATGTTCTTCTCCGACCCAACGAAATTGGCAGGGTTCATATAATAAGCAAGCCCCTCCTTGGACACATAATACCAGCTGGAGTCATACCTGCCGTTTCTGTATTTCTCGTTCGCAGTCTTATATATGAGATTCCTCTCTTTTGTTTCAAGTTGGGCATTTAAAGCCTCATCAAGGCTTGTTCCCACCTTCTGGGGAACAAAAACCCAGTTGGGGTGCGCATAAAGAACATTAAAGAGCTTGTCCCTGTAGCTGTCGGGAAAGCTGTATACGGACTTCATTGCGCGCTCTGTAAGTGTTGATCCCCCGCCTGCCCTGTCGGGACCGGCCAAGGAGCCGTAACCGGATTCTTCAATTTCCTTTTCCCAGGCAAGATATTCCTCATCCACACATATGAACCTGTTCAGGGGAACATACCCGTATGACTCTTCGGCCCCCGTAAAAGCACTCACGAGAAACCAGTATTCTCCGTCTGCAAATACCGCTTCCTTAAGGTAGAGGGTCGTACCGCATCTGAGTATGGCGGCTGCCTCAGAATCACCCGATGCTTCCCTTCTTAAGGGGTATTCATCACACAGATACAGTACACCCATAATGTTCCTGCTAACAAGGACCTTATTTATGGCATCGCAGAAGTCGGAAGACTCCGTATAAGTCCCACCCTCCTCAGACGGACCGGATGTAATGTCCTGCGTTATGTAAGCTTCTCCGGGAATAAGCTCATCACCGGCAATCTCTCCCGATGCTGTATCATCGACCTTCCGGTCTTCGGTTAACAATTCCTGTGCACCAAAAACAGGGCCCGTAAAAAAAAGGCCCGTAAATATTGATGCTGCCGCAATAACGGCAATGATCCGTCTTATCTTCATACTTTTACCCCCTGGTCATATACTCCATAACATATATCGGCTTCATCTGATATTTCCTTCACCCTTAATGGCCTTTTTATGATCATACATAAATGTATCTGCCCGCTTAAACACATCATCACAATCCTTGTCAACTCCCGGCTTATAATCCGCAATGCCGATCGCAAAGGATACGTTGGACGCACTGGAAGGATCGTAATTCCCGGCCGTCATCTTGGTCATGATACCGCTTATGTACTCATTCCTTGCCGCATAATCATCATTTCTGAGTATTGCAACAAACTCATCGCCGCCGATCCTGAATACGGGACTGCGCTTAAAGGTCGTACATATGAGACGGCAGGCATTGATAAGAAGCTTGTTTCCTTCATCATGACCTATATTGTCATTTATGTACTTCAGGCCGTTAACATCGCATACTACGATAGCGAACTCAGGGTTACCGCCTGATTCTATCTCGACATTTATCCTGTTCTTGGCAAGTTCAAAGGCATTCCGGTTTTTAACCCCGGTAAGGGCGTCCGTATTGGCATCCTTTAAGGCCTTGTCAAGCCTTTGCGCAAGCTCCGTTGTCTGCTTCTTGATCACCGTAAGCAGGGTCTTAACCAGCTGGTTCACATCAACCGGCTTGCTTATATAATCGTTCATGCCCGCATCAAGCAATACACTGATATCATGCGCATCAGATCCAGCAACCATGGCGATCACAGGCACGGTCCTGGCATCATTACGCCCGCGTGACCTTATTTCCCTTGTAACCGTTATACCGTCAAGGACGGGCATTGCCACATCCATGAGGATGGCATCAAAAGTGTTCTCCTTGGAAGAGTCAAAGAGGGACAGGGCTACAAGTCCGTTCTCGGCAGGCGTTACAACAGCACCCTCGTTGATAAGCATGGTACGGGCGATCTCCATGTTAAGCTCATTATCCTCCGCGACAAGGATATTGGTACCTGCAAGCCTGGCGCCGTCACCTGCCCCTGCCTCACGGCCGGCCGAATTATAGATCTCAAACGGGATAGAAATGGAAAACCTGGTCCCGTGCTTAAGCTCACTCTCAACCTCTATGGTTCCGCCCATCAGCTCGATATAGCTCTTGGTTATGCTCATGCCTATACCAAGCCCATCATCAACACCTTCTTTTTCAGTGGTAAACTCCTCAAAGACATGGGCCAGGTACTTCTCGCTCATTCCGACACCGTTATCCTCAATCTCAAGCTTATATACAGCGATCCCCTTCTCTTTGTCAAAGGATCCGATCTCTTCATACAGCCTGAAAGTCACACTCCCGCCACTCGGCGTAAACTTGACCGCATTGTCCGCAATGTTAAGGATGGCCTGTCTTAAATGGAGCTCATCCCCTATAAGATTGGGATGGAGAATGATACCGATATCCTTGATGAAGTTTAGGTCCGCTTCGCCTGAAAGCCTGGCAACGATGCCTGTAAGGCTGTCAATAAAGTTGTTCATGTTGAACTGGGCCTTCTGGATCTTGATCATCTTATTCTCGGTCCGGTCAAGGTCAAGAACGTCATTTACAAGCTCAAGCAGGATCTTGGCAGTCGAATCGACCTCTTCAAGATAGCCCTTTGTCCTTTCTTCATCTGTCAGGGATGACTTGGCCCTCTCGGCAACATTGATTATCGTGTTTATCGGGCTCCTGACAGAATTGGACATCCTTGCAAGGAACTGGTTCTTGGCCGACAGGGCATGTTCGGCTTCCCTGGTCTTCTCGGTAAGCTCGTCCGTCTTGACGGTAAGCTTCTCATTTAAGGCCATAAGCTCCTTACCTCTCTCCACATTAACGGCATTAAGCCTTCTTAAAAGGATTATGGTCGTAAGAAGAAGGATGCCGAAAGCATAGGTCAGGAACCTCTGGTACTTTATGGACAGGGTGAGCTTCTGGTAGATGCTGTTGTATCTGTTGTTGACCGCAGCTATCTCGTCATCCAGAAACTCATCGGAATTATTATGGATCTTTTCCTTCGATTTCTCGTAGGCATTGGAGAATACGAGCTCTCTGGCAGTCTTGAGCTGGTCCTCGGAGCCAAGCTGCTTCTCATAGGTGGTAAGCTCGTAATAGATGATCTCATCCGGCAGCTGGCCGCTGTCGTACAGTCCCCATCCCAGGCAGGCTAAAGCCATGGCATGGTACTCAGTCATCATAAGTTCATCCGATTCCTTCTTGGCCTTGGCAAGCTTGCTGTCGGCTGTGACCTGAGTGCCGGTCTCTTCAAGAAGAGCAAGTGCATTATCTCTGTGGGCATCCCCGTTGAACTCCTTAAAGTAATTCTTAAGGTCCTTGATATCACCGGTGATGATAAAACGCCTGCAGTGCTCGGTAAGTATATCGGACCCGGCCCTAAGAAGCCTGGCTGCCTGGACATATATTATATGGTCGTCCTGGAGTGCGATAAGCTGTTTATTATATTCGGATATATTCAGGGTCTCCCTTACGAGCAGTATGCCCACAAGAATGCAGACAGCACCGCAGAAAGCGGCAAATATCCTTATTATTATCCCGTTTTCGTTGTGTTTCATAATTATCCTTTATTTATTCCGTCCCCTTGATCCATGGCTTACTGCAGCCCGGATTCATCCACTGAACTCAAGCACTATGGCACTTCTGGGACCCATCCTGTATTTAAGGCCTTCAACCCTGCGCCTCTTTATCACCGGTTCGGCATACGTGTCAAGCACGCACATCCAGTGGTCCCTGCCGGCTATGTCCGGAAGGGTTATCTCGATCTCTTCCCAATAGGCATTGAGGCATGCATACACGATGTCATCCCTGCCTTCCACCTTGCCGGCGTACATGACACCCACCTGCTTACTCTCCCAATTGTAGTTATCCATCCAGGCATCATAGCCGTGGGTACTTACCTTGGGGATGGCACGTGTGCTCCTGCTCTGGTTCCTCCTTATGATAACGTGCTTATCCCTGAAGGCTATCATGAACTTAAACACCTCGAAGATGTCCTTATTCTTCTTAAGGTCATTCCAGTCAAGCCAGGCTATCTCATTGTCCTGACAGTAGGCATTATTGTTGCCGTACTGCGTGTTGCCGAACTCATCGCCTGCGTAAAACATTGGAGTTCCCCTGCTCATCATAAGGGCTACGCAGGCATTCATGATCATCCGCTTGCGAAGCCTGATAACGGCAGGATCGTCGGTTTCACCTTCGACACCGCAGTTCCAGCCGTGGTTGTCATCAGCTCCGTCCGTGTTGTTCCATCCGTTGGCTTCATTATGCTTATCATTATATGCATACAGGTCGTGCAGGGTAAAGCCGTCATGGCACGAGAGGAAATTAACCGATGCATTACGGCTTCCTATATCATCGGGATACAGATCTTTAGAGCCGGTCATCCTGATCGCGGCAAGTCCTGCCATTCCGTCATCGCCCTTTAAGAACCGCCTCATGTCATCACGGTACATCCCGTTCCACTCCGAGAACCTGTTCCACGATGGGAACTTGCCGACCTGGTAGAGGCCGCCGGCATCCCAGGCCTCGGCGATGAGCTTGACGTCTCCGAGAACAGGGTCGAAAGCGAGACTCTGGATAAGGGGAGGCTTGCTCATAGGGGATCCGTCCTCATTCCGCCCGAGGATGGTCGCAAGATCGAACCTGAACCCGTCAACCCTGTAATTGACCGTCCAGTACCTTAAGCATTCACGCACCATATGCTGGACCACGGGATGGTTGCAGTTAAGAGTATTGCCGCAACCCGAGAAATTGTAGTAATGACCGTCGGGCGTGAGCATGTAATATATATTGTTGTCAAGGCCCTTGAATGAAAAGAAGGGGCCGTTTTCATTGCCCTCTCCCGTATGGTTGAAGACAACATCAAGTATTACTTCTATACCGTTAGCATGAAGCTCCTTGATAAGTTCCTTGAGCTCCGTGCCCTCGTGATTGTACTCATCGGTCGTGGCATAAACGGTATTGGGTGCGAAGAAGCAGGTGGAATTGTAACCCCAGCATTCGAACAGCTGCTTACCGTCAACCTCGCGGGCATTGAGCATCTCATTAAATTCAAACACAGGCATAAGCTCGATACAGTTGATGCCAAGCTCCTTAAGATACGGGATCTTCTCCTTGATCCCGTTGAAGGTTCCGGGACTCTTAACACCCGACGACTTATCTATCGTGAAATTACGGACATGCAGCTCGTATATCACAAGGTCCTGCAGCTTGTGGTGGGGTGCCTTTTCATCCCCCCAGTCAAAATCAGAATGTACCACGCGGGCCTTGAAGAACTTCGCATCATCCATCTTCCTGCCCCAGGTGGACTGGGCCGCAACCGCCTTGGCATATGGGTCAAGTATATATTTCTTCTCATCAAAGAGACGGCCCTTCTCAGGTTCATACGGCCCCTCGAAACAGTAAGCGTATTCTATCTCTTTGATGTCAAGGTCAAAAACGAACATTGAAAAGACCTTGCCTATCCTGTAATTATCAGGGTACTTAAGGCGCGCGAAGGGTTCCTCCTCCCTGTGCTTAAAGAGGCAGAGGGTACAGCCCGTTGCACCAACCGAATATACGGTGAAGCTGACGCCTCCGGACATGTAGTTGGCGCCTACCCTGTCAAAAAGGCCCGGCCTTACCTTAAAGCCGTCTATTTCATCTATCGGTCCCCATCTTGCAATTGTCGCTGTTTGTTGATGATACATATTCTTACTCTCCCACAACCCTGTTTCTTCCGCCTTCCTTGGCTTCATACAGTCTTTCATCGGCCTTGTTTATGTTTTCATCGATCGATATTAAAGGGCTGGCCTCAGCGACACCAAAAGACATGGTAACCGACAGAAGCTGACCGTCGTATTCGACCAGCCTCTCTCTTATAAGGTCAAGCACCTTCTCGCAGGCCAGGGTTGCGGACATCCCGCTTATATTCTCAAAAACAAGAAGGAATTCCTCGCCGCCCCATCTTGCCGCGAATCCGTTCCCTCTCATGTATTCGTTTATTGTCCTTGCGACCTCGATAAGTACCGCATCACCGCATTCGTGGCCGTATTTATCATTGAACTTCTTGAAGAAATCAATATCACCTATGGCAACCGAGAAGGGAACAGCCTTGTCCCTTAAGCCATCCAGCTTACCCGTTGCGTATCGTCTGTTATAAATTCCCGTAAGGGGATCATGCTCGATAAGCTTACGCAGTGACCCGCGAAGGACATTGGCAAGCCTTCCCATCTCACCCAGCTCGTCCTTGCGTTCCGTAAGGACGGGATCCGGTTCGATATCAAGCTTGCCGTTGGATATCTCCTTAAGGAAGCGCATGATCCTGCTTATTACATTTATAATACCGGAGGTAAAGTGCATGATGAACCATCCGGTAAGAAGCAGGGCCACGAGCATTATCAGGATGTTCTGTACAAGCGACTCCCTGATCATCTTAGAAACTCCGAACGCGGGGGTAGCCATTCCTATCATTCCGAGGCAGGTAAGCCCGTCCTTGCTCATGATGGGCATATAGTAGGCAAAGTATTTACCGGTTCCGATATAAACATTACTGTAAAAGGATTCCTGCCTGGAGCCGACAACCGTGTTCAGTATGGTCGCATTGGCTCCCGTACCCAGAAACCTGTTGCCCTCCGAATCCATTATAGTTGTCAGCACACGGGTATCATAAAAGAACATGGTGATGTCAACATCGGTATCACCCTTGATATGGTCCAGGAGCCGGTGATCATCGGACAGGTACCGGTCGCCCTTATAGAATTCAACCTTACCATCCACTATCATGACGTTGTAGTCACCCTCATAGGCTGCATCATATGACGCAAGGACTGCCACGCCCACATCACGAAGCTCCTTGCTTACCTGTGTTCTTATATTTTGCATGAGAGTATATGAGCTGTAGATCATCATGACCAGCCCAAAGATCGTAAGCGGAAACAGAGTTATATATAGAAATGTTCCATACAGGCTGCGTGAGCCCTTTACCGAATTTATACGTGAAAACTTCATAAAAGCCCCCAAATGGATATACCTTTTAATAGTATACCACATCATGAGTCACGGGGACAGATTCCTTGACTCATTTTTTCTCACATGAGTCACCTTGTTTGAGTCACGGGAACAGGTTCCTTGGCTCATGCAATACACGCATGTACCGGAATACTTTGAGTCCGCGTGTTCAATATATCACAGCAAATTCATTATTGGCGCTTATCTGACACGCATATACGCACTTTTGACTTTTTTCGGGCACGCATTTACAGGAATTCATGTTCACGCGTGTCCAGTAAAGGCATGGATGAGTCAAGGAACCTGTCCCCGTGACTCTGTGTCCCCGTGACTCTGACCCTGTTTCATTTTGCAATTAGCACTCACCCTTGACGAGTGCTAACAATGGGTGTATAATGTTTTACAATCAGAGGAGGAAAGGCAGGTGAGGTTT
>DPZM01000027.1 GCA_003535955.1 Lachnospiraceae bacterium
CGCCATGGGCAGCTTCGGGACCGAACACTATCTCGGCCTCGGGATTGACACTGCACAGCTCACACAGCTTCTCATATATTTTCTGGGATCCGCCTGCCAGACATCCGGTACCCGCACATATGAGGATACGGCACTTGTAGCCTGCGACCCTCTCTTCAGCCTTTGATCGGATGGTATTAAGATCATCCCGGGAATTAAGCTTATTCATTTTCGCCCTCCTTGATCTTCTTAATGGTCTCGGTAACCTTCTCGGGCGTCATTGCGGGATGCACCTCGTCATTTACCGTCATGACGGGAGCCAGTCCGCATGCACCCAGGCATGATACCGTTTCTACCGTAAAGAGCATATCATCGGTCGTATTCTTGTCGCTGCCAAGCCCCAGCTCCTTATTCAGCTGTTCAAGGATAAGGGTACCCTTCCTTACATGGCAGGCAGTACCGTCGCAGACCTTTATGACGTACTTGCCCTTCTTGTCAAAGGAGAAGTTCTCATAAAAGGTGGCAACCGAATAAGCCTTGGCTTCCGTTACCCCAATGTTTTTTGCAACATAGGTGAGAAGTTCCGGCGGAATGTACCGATAGACCGCCTGGATGTCCTGCATGATCGGGATAAGCGATTCCTTTCCTTTACCGTGCGCGGCTATTATCTCATCCGCTTTTTCATAAAATGACTTTTCCAGCATAAACCCTCCATATGAATTCGATGTAACTAAAGTACAAAGTTTTTTGCTTACATGTATTGTATCAAATATCTGTTACATTTACCACCGCATGTTACTTTTGTATGATCAGCATTTTTCCCATCCCGAAGCTATCTTTTTATCAAGTTCATCAAAAGTCTTTATCCCGCCGAGTGCGTCATAATCTTCAACACAGCAGGCCCCGGTGGCTGCCGCGTATCTTATGCATTCTGAAAGGCTGTGTCCGTTAAGCATCGAAGCAAGGAAGGCGGCAACGCAGGTATCTCCCGCTCCCGTACCTGAGAGGACCCTTCCGGGCCTGTAGCTTGCCTCGAACCCGGACTTTCCTGCCCACTTCTCAGGGTCCGGAATAAGCCCTCCGTTTATCTTATCAATTTCCCTTAGCCCCGCAGTCCTGTAATACAATCCGGGAGCACCGCACTTTATGAGGACTATCCTCGCGCCCATATCAAGGCACTTATCGGCAAGGGGTTCTATATCTTCATTAATGTCCATTAAACGGGTCAGATCCCTGTCGGGATTCTCCCGTCGTATTCTTTCGTATTTATCCCTGTCAAGCATAAACATAAGCTCTTCTATACTTGGCACGAATATATCCACATAGGGCAGGGTCTTCTCAAGTATAAGCTTCCAGTCTGCCCTTCCCGCTTCCGTGTCGGGATCAACGGCCGCCATGTCAAGACTGGTCGCCGCACCTGCCTCTTTGACTGACTTCATTATCTTAACAAGCTCCGCACCGTCATTTTCATAGATCTTTTTCATAAGAGGCGGATAACCGAAGTGGAAGAGCGCCGCTTCCCTGATCCTCTCCATCGGCAGGTCGTCCGCGCAGAAGGTATCGTTGGCACCCGGGTCGTGAAGAAATATACGGTCAATGCCGGGAATAGCCAGGACCACGGAATAGGAGGTAGAATCACCCGGGCTTACTATAAGACCGTCGGAAGCCCCGTATTCATCCGTGATACGAAGGATCATGCTTCCGAAGGCATCATCCCCTATCTTGCCGGCAAGGGTGACATCGGCTCCCAGAAGCTTCATGGCAAGACCCGTGTTCGCAACGGCTCCTCCCGTATGTATATCGGCTTCCCCCACATTGATCAGGCGTCCGGGCATAAGCACATCCTGTATCCTGTCGGAAGCCTGGGCAGGGATACCGGGCGTTATATCAATGCATATATGGCCGGCAACAACCGCCTTTTTTCTCTTATATGGTTCAGTCATTCTGCACTTCCCTTTCATGATATCACAGAATTGTACGCGATACATGTGATCACTTAAGATAATTCTCAAGCATCCTCTTTCCGTCCGGTGTCATTATGGACTCGGGATGGAACTGGACACCGTATATGGGATATTCATTATGCATAACAGCCATTATTTCACCGTCATCGGTACGGGCCGTGACCTTAAGCTCCTTTGGCATGGTATTATCGTCCGCCGCAAGTGAATGGTATCTGGCCACCATGGTCTCCCCGGGGCATCCCTTAAAGAGGAGGCAGTCATTGTCAAGCCTTACAAGGGACTGTTTGCCGTGCATGAGCCTCTTTGCATGTATTATTTTTGCACCGAATGCCGCACATATGGCCTGATGGCCCAGGCAGACACCAAGGATGGGAATTGATTTTCCAAGCTCCTTTACCACATCGATTATCACGCCCGCGTCCTCAGGCCTTCCGGGACCCGGTGACAGGATGATGCGGTCCGGTTCAAGGTCCCTTATCTCATCCACGCTCAATTCATCGTTCCTGATGACTCTGATATCACCCGTTATCTCACCTATATACTGATAAAGGTTGTATGAGAAGCTGTCGTAGTTATCAATAAGCAGTATCATATCTGTTCTCCCCTTCCCGCAAGCTCAAGCGCGCGAAGCGAAGCCCTTGCCTTATTCATGCATTCTTCGTATTCTTTTTCCGGAACCGAGTCGGCCACTATTCCCGCTCCGCTCCTTACGAATACCTTTCCGTCTTTTTTATATACAAGCCTTATGGCTATGCAGGTATCCATGTTTCCCGTAAGATCTATATATCCTATAGCTCCGCCGTATATCCCGCGCTTGTTTCCCTCCAGTTCGCCTATAAGCCTGCTCGCCCGGATCTTGGGAGCACCGGAAAGGGTTCCCGCCGGCAGTACGGCCTCTATCGCATCAAGGGCATCCTTATCCTCCCTGATAAGCCCCCTTATCGTCGAGCCAATGTGCATTACATGTGAGAATCGCTCAATGCACCTTAGCCTTTCCACCTCAACCGTTCCGAACCTGCTTATCCTGCCAAGGTCGTTCCTCCCCAGATCGACAAGCATATTATGTTCGGCCAGCTCCTTTTCATCTGCCAGAAGTTCCTTCTCAAGCCTTAAGTCCTCTTCCTCGTTTTCCCCCCTTTTCCTTGTTCCGGCCAGAGGGAAGGTGTGCAGGACACCGTCCTGCAGCTTTACAAGGGTCTCCGGCGAGGCACCGGCCACTTCCACATCCGTACCGGAAAAATAGAACATATATGGGGACGGATTTATCGTCCGCAGGAACCTGTAAGTATTTAACAGGCTTCCTTCAAATGGAGCACTTAATCTGTTGGAAAGGACTATCTGGAAGATCTCTCCCTCTCTTATATAATCCTTGCCCTTCTCAACCATGGAACAGAACCTGTCCTTATCGAAGAGGGGTGTGATGTCGCCCATTATGGTCCCGCCCCGGTCGATCTCCTTCTCACCCTCCTTAAGCAGGGCGGTAAGCATCTTAAGTTCCGTCAGGGCATTTTCGTAGTTGTTATCGATATCATCGGCAGCGATATTGACTATGAGGACTATCTTCTGCTTCGTGTTGTCAAAGGCTATCACCTTATCAAACAGCATGAGATCGAGATCCATAAAGTCATCTTCATCATCTAGCTTACATTTGACCGTAGGCTCGCTGTATGTAAGATATTCAAAGGAGAAATACCCTACAAGCCCCCCTGTAAACGGCGGCAGCTGCTCTATACGCGGGCTCCGGTTATCGGACAGGATCTCCCTTATGACTTCGGCGGGATGCTCCGTAACGATCTCCCTGTCTCCCACTTTCATCCTGCCGTCTTTACAGGTTATGAGCAGCTTGGGATCATACCCCAGAAAAGTATATCTTCCCCAGGTATCATCCGCCCTTGCCGACTCGAGCATATAGACATGCTCGGAAGCCCCTTTCAGTATACGCAGCGCCTCGATGGGAGTGATAAAGTCAGCAAGTATTTCGCAACTTACCGGAATTACACAGTACTCACCGCCGGCCGCTATCCTCTTGATCTCACTCAGTTCCGGTATCGTGTTCATATTCTGTTTCCTTTCTTATGCCTCTGCCTGTTCCTGTTGCTGTATTGCATAACGGACGGTTGCCATCGCATCCTTTGCGTAGTAATCCGCTCCGATACTGTCTGCATATTCCTGGGTGAGAACCGCTCCGCCCACGATTACCTTCGCCCAGGGGGCCTGTTTTCTTAACAGATTTATCGTTTCTTCCATGGCAGGTACCGTAGTCGTCATGAGGGCACTTAAGCCCACAAAGGGAGCATGCTCCCTGACAGCTGTCTCCACCACACCCTCTGCGGGCACATCCTTGCCAAGATCATAGACGTCAAATCCGTAGTTCTCAAGGATCAGCTTCACTATATTTTTACCTATGTCATGGATATCCCCGTGAACGGTCGCTATCACGAA
>DPZM01000124.1 GCA_003535955.1 Lachnospiraceae bacterium
AAGAGGGATATGAAGTCAGTAATAAAGATTTTTTCAAAATAGGAGTTCCGTTTACATTAACAGCGGTTCTGATCGGTTATGTTTTGATATGGCTGATATGGGGCTGAAATTCGTAATTCAGGAGGATAAAAAAATGAATATAGGTATGTGGATTATCATAATAATAGGTGGTTTGGCAGGATTTCTTTCTTCGTTCTATCTTGTGGTTTCACTTCCCTTGGTCTTGGTGTGGAAAATATACCGCAGGGTTACAAAAGGAATATCTTTGTTTGATTAGGAGGAGATTTTGAAATGAGTGATAAAATAATGAAGATTCTGATAATCATATTTGTTGTCGGCGCAATAATATGGGGCTGGTGGTATGAGAACGGCCGCAGAGAATGATAATAATGGTTTGGAAGCGGACAGCGTTTTTTAAAGTATATCCGTTCGATCTCGGACATACCGATAATTGTTGTATCATCAAGAAAACAGGAGATGGATAAGGTTAAAGCTTTTAATTCGGGAGCAGACGATTATATTGTAAAACCTTTCGGTACTTATGAATTTTTTGCAGACAATAGCAGATGAAAAGTGCATAGATATTGACCTGTTGAAGAAATATGATGAAAAACCGAGGAACATCCTGCCTTGATCTCGGTTTTTGTGCTCGGGAATATAGATGAGAAGTGCAAGAGAATAATGGACAAGTATAATTTAAGTCATGATGAGGCTCTGCGCCTGATGAAACGTAAGGATGCCACAAGAAAAAGCTATCACAACTACTATTGCAGCGGTAAATGGGGCGATTCCAGAAACTATGATCTGTGTATAAACAGCAGTAATCTCGGCGTAGACGGAGTGGTGGACTTAATTGAATTGCTGGTTAAAAAGAGAATTAAGCAATAGGGGATTTTACCGGGAGAGAGAACCGTCCCCTGTCCCCTGACAGGAATGAAAAAAAGGTGGTATTATATTTAAGTCTCTATGAATAATTCAGTATTAACCATGACAGGAGAAATATAAATATGAACATTTCAAAGAAACGTATGCGCGTACTGTCGCTGATGGCAGCCCTGATGCTGGCAGCTCTTTCAGTGGCAGGGTGCGGCGGAAGTGCGAACGTAAATTTGAATAAGGATAAGGAGCAGGAAGAAGCAACTGAGAGCGGATCAGAAGCCGGATCGGAAAACGGGGTGGAAAATGAACCGGAAGAAGCACCGGATACCTCGATCACTGCGGATATGGAAGAACATACCGTGCACCTTAACAGTAAGGCAACAAGAGGACCGGGATTTATTTCGGTGAATGATACTTTTACGGATCAAAAGGGAAATCAATATAACCTTTTCATGAATGGGTTGAAGGAGGAGAATAAGGATGCCATGCTTGAGGCCCTGGCCTTGTATTACGATGCGGATAGTGAAGATGGACTGACGATCTATGATGACGCTTTTGCCGATGCGGAAAAGTATGATAATTATGCCGATTCAGATGAGGATCTGGATAATGATTCCGCTCAATGCTGGGCAGGTGCACTTGCAGATGCGCTTTGGGTAAACGGATGGGCAGAAAAACTGCAGAATACGATCACCGGGAATCCCTTTTCTTCCGAAGATGATGTTTTTAGATACTACAATCGGAAGATATCAAACGAAGGAGCCGATGTTACGGCTGCAGCTGATTTTCTCTTTATGGGTGAGTTTTATATGGCACCGTATGAAAGCAATGCGCAGGCCTGTACCCTCGATCCGGCAAATCCGGAGGAAGGACTGATGAAATCCTTCTGCAGTTCGAATTTATTTACGGAATATGACCTGATCAAAGAACCGGATGATATTGAAGCCTTAGAACATTGTGGCAATCAGGGCCGTGACGCCACGGATTTTTGTGCATCCATAGGTTCTCTTGGGACTGAAGGGGAACTGGGTAGGTCCGATCATGCTGTTTCTGTAGTCGGGGTCATTACGGATCCCAATGCAGCCGATACAGAAGAAAGCATGAAGGCGATCCTGATCGTGGATCCGGATAATGATGCCCATCCATCAGAGGCTGACGGATTAGGTGAGAACCCGACGCTTGAACAAAGAGATACGGCAAAGGAAGCACGGCCGAATTCGGTTACGGTTTACAACCTGCAGCGCACTAAAGATGCAAACGATGCTCCATATTGGCTGATGAAGGGCTATGAAGTAGTTGAAGCTGAGCCGGGAGCGGTTCTTTACGGGGTGAAGGAACTTCCGCATTATAGCGAAGACATTATTGCGGCAAATACGGAAACGGAAGGATCGAAAACCGCATATGACAGTGTGGATATGACTCTGGAACTTCTTTTAACAACGAGTGAGCCGGAAGCGATCGCTGATTTTTACTGGACCTCACCGGATGATGTAACAGTCACTGAATTTTCATCCGGCGATCCGGTCAATCTGAATTTCCTGATAGCCAACAGGGGAGGCGTTATATTGGATGAGGATTATCTGAATGGCAGGGATGTTGTCGTGGACTGGAGCGTTGTACGTGATGAAGACGGTTCGGTCGTTGCAACGGATCGGCTTGTTACAGATGACCCAATTTATTATGGTGATGTGGGCGCTTATCTGATCAATCTGAATAAGGACGGGAATAAGGTAGTATCGTGGGAACCGGGCGATTATACGGTCACCCTTGATCTGAATATCGACAGATCCGTACCGGAAGCTTATTTCCTGAATAATGTGCGGGAAGAGTATCATTTCACGATAAAATAAACGCAGACTGAGTCACGGGAGATTTCCCGTCCAAGCGTTGCCCCTAATTGATTTACACATGTAATCCGATATATAATATAGGTAACAAGAAGAGGGAGGATTTATCATGGGAGAGATAACACCGAGCGAGAATGAATGGCTGATAATGGAAATCGTGTGGTCTTCTAAGGAAAAGATAACCGCAGCGAGGATAATCGAGCAGCTTAAGGGGAAGCTGGATGTGAGTGATAAAACAGTGAGAGTCATGATCAACAGGCTGGTGGCTAAGGGTGTACTGGGCTTTGAAGTGGACCCTGATGATGCAAGGATATACCATTACTATGCCTTAAGGCAGAAGGATGAATGCCTCAGCATGAAGAGCAGGCGGTTTATCGACAGCTTTTTCGGGGGTCATACGGGACTTGCGATAGCAAGCTTTATAAAGAGCGGAAATATCACGGATGAAGAGATGGATGAGATCAGGAAGATCATCGAGGGGATAAAGTGAGGATGAAGGCATGAACAGCTTGGTCACAGCAGTAAATATGCTCAGGTTCACCAGTTCATATATAACTATAAAAGCGCTGTTGTCTGTGATGTTTGCCACAGTAATTATGGGACTGATCGTTCCGGTGCGCCTTATAAATAAGCGAAAGATAAAGGCAGTCGATTATTACAGCACCCTGCTTGTGATACCCATGATGTTTACCGGGATGAGCCGATTGTTTTATATGGTATTTAACTACTATAAGGCACCGGAATATGAAATGAGCAGGGTTCTGGCCAAAGTATATAACTTTGTATTTGAGGCAGCGGATACATGGTTCGGGTGGATCTATGCAGGAGTGATGCTGACTCTGCTTATAAGGTATGTTGCAAGACATAATATCCATAACCACCGGGTAAGGGGGCTTGAGCGGGCTGATGCGGATTACACTCTTATGATCGTAAAGGCCATTGACGAGGTATCAGGCGGGAAAATATCAAAACACAGGCTTGAGAAAGTCAGATTATATATAGCGAGAGAAAATATCAGTCCTTATTCCGGAGGAGTACTGAGACCTTACGTAGTAATGCCGGAAAGAAGCATGGCAGAAGTAAATGACAGGGAATACTTTATTATGCTATGTCATGAACTGATGCATATAAGGAAATGGCACATATTATGGCTGACCATGTATGACCTTGCCTGCATCTGGTGGTGGTTTGATCCTTTTATATACTTGTTCCGTGAGATATACCGGGATGATATGGAGATGGTCTGTGATGAAAACTGTATTTCGTCAATGCATCTGGATGCAAAGGAATACGCACGAACGATCTTCAGCATGCTTGTATCAATGCAGCGGAAAAATCATACGATACAGGTTATAAACTTTATAAGTGACTATAACTCTCAGAGGCGGAGGATAGAGGCTATAGCTGGATACAGCAGTAATAAAGAGGGGTTAAGACGTTTGCCGGCGGCAGTTATGATCGGTGTATTTGTTATCTTATCGGTAACAGTATGCTGCCTATCCTATCCACGATACACAAATATGACAGAAATAGCGTTATATGATATTGATGAGGCACGTGGGGATGCAAATGATCAGGATGATAAAGGCCTGTTCAGCAGAAAAGAGCCTAAGCTGAATGTAAAGACTCTTGAGTATGACACAGAACGGATCCGCCGGGCCGTCGAAGTGCATAATGGCAGCATTAAGATAAAAGACCAGGAGCTGTTTGGCAGGATCCTTGATGAACACGGTATTGATAAAGATTATGTTTATATAAGCTTCGGCGGCTATATGAAGATTCCGGGTATCGGAGGAGGCGGAAACACGGGCATGGTGAATACGAAGGATTATGATGATATTTTCTACCTTGCCGATGATTCTGTTTCTAATGATATTATGGAGTTTCTGCTGAAGATCATATGAAGCCGGGAGTGTATAAATCCTAATCAAGAGTGATTTTTTGAGTTAATTATTTACATATGTAATCCGATATAATATACAGCAGAATTGCAAAACCACTTAAGTAGGATAGGACTCGGAATAAGCTTTGGGGAACCAATAATGGTGATGTGCAATTATATTATTTACATATGTAAACAAAGGAGAAAAGTATGGCAATGGAGATAAACGGAGTAACTTCACAGATTATGGATCTTAAAACCTCTACTCCGGGAGTGACGAGGAAAGAGGAGATCAAGACGGGATTTAAGGATGTGGCGGATTACACGAAATACCTGCAGGGAAAGTATGATTATATGAATTCGGGTAAGACTTCAATGCAGGGAGTTCCGGTGACGGTAAGCGTATCACCTGCTTTTCTTGAGAAATGCAAGGGCGATCCTGAAAAGGCTGCATTTCTTGAAGAAAACCTTGCTGCAATTCCCGACTGTATCAAGATGGGAGTGAATTATTTCAGAAATCTTGGGTTGGTGATGACCTATGAATCGGTAATGATCGATGATAACGGAAACATTACCATGATGGGTGGGTGTACCAACGATCCGGATGGCAAGATAGCAAAGGAAAACGCTGAAAGAAAAGCAGAAGAAGAGCGCAAGGAAAGGGCTAAGGCCGAAAAGAGACGCGCCGAAGAAATGGCAGAGGAGAAAAGGGCCGAAAAACGGCGTGCGGAAAGAAAAGAAGCAATAGAAGGCACTGAATCGAGGGAAACAACAATATCCTTAATAGGTACAGATATAAGGGAGATGACAAATCAGCTTATTCGGAACATGAACTTTGGTGCGGAAGGTGACGGCGGCAGTGTTGTCTCGTTTGATCTGAAGGCATGAATTGGCTTGATAAAGTCATGGAGGGCGAATAGTATGAATGGAGTCAGTGGTGTAAGTTTCAGGGAAACGGAAAAAGGACTTGAGGTCCGGGTGCATAAGAGCAAGAGTTCATCGTCAGGTAAATTGAAAAAGCGTCTGCCTTATAACTTCAAGCAGTTGTCGAGGCAGATCAGCCAGGCCAAGACTTCAGACTCTGCCCGCTCTCTTGTATCAAAGATGCAGGCAAAGCTGTCATGGCTGTATAAGAAGCTTAAATCCGGTGAATACGGAGAAAGAGAGGTCAGTGCAGCCATTATCCATGCCGCTTCGATGGAACGGATTGCAAAGAGGAAGGTTAAGCATCTGGAGGA
>DPZM01000175.1:0-2500 GCA_003535955.1 Lachnospiraceae bacterium
CTTGGCAGGTTTAGGTCAAAGTCGGTTTTTTCAGGTATACTTGCAGGCCTTCTTGTGATTGTCACGCTCATACTGTCAGGTGGATGGATCTTTTCGGAGGCAGACCATTACAGGACGGAAAACATGTTGCATATAAAACAGGAATACGTTGATGTAATGGACAGTATGCTTGCGAGTGAAGAAGGAACAATAAGGGTTGTAGCTCCTGTGGGATTCAGTCCTTATATGAATGCGTACAGCGACAGGTTTGATGTTATGTTTTCTTATCCGAAATACGGCGATCCAGGTAAGCTTGATGCGGACGCAAGATATGTGTATGAGCAGATGACTCTTTCCACACCGGATCAGACAAGGCTCGTGGAAACGATCCGGAAGGCAGGCTATGATCATATCATATATAACAGCCAGAAAACCTTCTTTGAGCTGCCTTTCGAGGAATATGATTATGAACTTACGGGTGACCTTGCAGGATATAGGATATACAGGGACAGGAGCCGAACTACGGTGGTACCTTCTTCCAAAAGCTTGAAAAAACTTCAGGCTCTTATAACCATTGTCCTTTGCTTTATCTTTGCCGGATGCTGCCTTGCACTGACCTTAAGATATGCAAAGACAGCAGGGGAGGAAGAAAAAAAAGCTCCGGGTTTTTTGGGGGTATTGGTGATCGTACTTATCATATGCCAGATCGCGGGTGTCATGCTCTTTTCATATGATGATCCGGCGGCGCTTCCCGGAGGGATATACGGGAAGACGGGATTTATCCTCTTGTATTCGGTGCTGCCGGTTTTAATGATACCTGCTTACTATTATGCTTATTATAATCTGGCGGGACGGTTATTTAAGGATAAGAAATATGCGTGGTTTATGGTACTTATCATATGCGTACTCAATCTATGGGGACTTCAGTCGAAAGCGTTATATCCCGTAACGATGCTCTATTGCTGGTTTTCTCCGGCGTCGGTCATCCTGCATGGATTTCTGCCTCTTTTAACCGGTGTTCTGATCGAAAAGAGCAAGGCGGTTGCAGGAAGACAGGAGAATACGGTAATAAAGGAAGAAGATAATTACTTCAAGTGGGAGGAAGAGGAAATGAAGGATCATAAGATAATAAACTCACGGAATCTTGCTATAGCTCTCATCATAGTCGTGATCCTGTTCATGGGGTCGGTCTTTGTAATGAACCGCAAGATTAACAGTTTATATGAGACAACCGTGAACTTACAGCAGCAGGTTGAGGAATTAAGAAAAGCGGAGTAATAAACAGGATGAAAAGTGCAGTATTGATCGCCGTTTCGGTTATCTGCAATTTCATATTGTATTTAAGCTTCGGGTCGTTCATAACACGACGGATAGGAGACAATAAGGAAACAATCCTGTCGGATCGTCCTGATGCCTCAAAGCCGGCAGGCTCCCCCGACACAAAGGCCGGGGGCAATGAAGAGTCATGCCCGCTTCTTCTGTCTGTTACAGTGGGTTTCTTCTTTTATTACTTTCTCTTTTTCATCGCCTGCATAGGACCGATGAAATATTACAGGCCCCTGTCCATGCTCACCGGCATCTGGGTACCCTTTGTTATTGCAGTGGTCGCAGTGTCTTTTGTCATAAACGGAAAGGCGTGGCTGAAAGCTTTTAAAGGCGCGGCAGACCATATTAAGAGTCACCCGATCACCTGCCTGCTTATTATGATCCTTATAGGCGTTCAGGCCTTTCTGGTATCCGCTACTTATAATTTTACTCTCGACGCGGCATATTATGTTGCAAACGTGGCTACAAGCGTTGAAACAAATATGATGAATGTCTATGATCCCTTTACCGGAGCATGGCAGGATCATTACGAGATGAGGTATTTCTTTGCCACTTACCAGATACAGGATGCTCTGGTATGCCAGATAACCCATATCCCGGCTCTTATATGGACCAAGTCTGTAATGGCAATAACGGTGATAATACTTACAAATACAGTTTATTACATGATCGCGGGACGGCTTTTTACCTACGTTAACGAAGAGGATGATAGCAAGAAGACAGATAAGGAAGCGGCCGTATTTATCATGATGGTCTTTATGTTTATCATAAACCTTACTTTTATCACCATATATACATCTTCGCTTTTCCTTATGACAAGGACTTATGAAGGTAAGGCTATAGTGGGTAACCTTGCGGTGCTCATGATATTCTACCTCTTCCTTAAGATGAATGACGATACCCTTAAGGTAAGGCCATGGCTGATGACTTTTCTCGTGTGCTTCGGAGCTGCGAGCATATCTTCATCAGCCAATATGCTCCTTCCGGTGGAGCTGACCGTACTGTTCATTCCCATGATATTCAGGAAGAAGAAGTGGGGGATGATATTCAAGTATGCGGCCTGTGTTATTCCGGGGCTGGTGTTTTCGCTTATATATGTATTGTATGTTAAGGGGTATTTTGTGTTTTATACATTTCCTAAATGAATGAGCCCTCATCCGTCAGCTTCGCTGACACCTTCCCCCGGAGGGGGAAG
>DPZM01000175.1:2594-3635 GCA_003535955.1 Lachnospiraceae bacterium
CAAGGTTGGAAGGCAAGGTTGGAAGACAAGGTTGGAAGACAAGGTTGGAAGACAAGGTTGGAAGACAAGGTTGGAAGGCAAGATTGGAAGGCAAGATTGGAAGGCAAGATTGGAAGGCAAGATAAGAAGGCAAGACAGGAAGACACAAAGATAGGGATAGAGATAAAGATACAGAGAGATATAAATGCAGGGTTTAAATGTTTTTGAAAAGGGAATAGGTTATCTGTGGGCGTGCCTGTCGCTGTATACGGGGGCGTGCGGCTATCTGTGCCTTTATGCCGCAGCTCTTGTATATATCTGTTTGAGGGGCAGCAGGCGGGAGAAAGAGATATTCCTGCCCTGTTCCGTATTTCTTATCCTGACTGTATATAATCCCGCAGCTCCTGTAATACTTGATAAGTTTTTTGATGTAAATAATGAGTATTACAGGTTTTTCTGGCTGCTTCCCGTCATAGTCCTTATTCCGTATCTTTTTACGAAACTGATTTTTACGGCAGCAAAGGGGACTGACAGGGTGATCGTATCACTGCTGATCCTGTGCATATGTATTGTGTCGGGTAAGTTCGTTTACTCGGACGGAATCAGGCTTGCAGAAAACATATACAAGATGCCGGATGAACTTATCGAGATATCCGGGGTGATCCATGGCGATTCCGGGGCGGAATATCCCAAGGCTTTCCTTGAATATGAGTATAATATGCAGATGAGACAATACGATCCGAAGATCCTGCTTACGATAGACAGGGAGGATTACCTTTATGCTGCGGGCAATGCCTATACGGATGAGATGTTAAGCGATGAGTCTCACCCGCAGTACCGTCTCCTGGCGGCGCTTGTTAAGATGCAGCCTGTTGAGGAGGAAGCCTTTCTTGATGCTCTTGAAGAGACCAAGACGGAATATGTTGTCCTGAATAAGAATAATCCGAAGACTTCATTTCTCCTTACCGCAGGTCTTAAGAAGGTAAGGGAGACAGAGAACCATATAGTTTTTAAGTATAACATAAAAGAACCGTATGATTTTGAACTTGTGGATTATTCGGT
>DPZM01000161.1:0-3662 GCA_003535955.1 Lachnospiraceae bacterium
TTGACCGATGCCTTATCCTTGCTCATCATCCGCTCCTTGAATATTCATTTCGCTTTTATGTTATGTCAACCCAACGTTCATTCAGCCAATTCAAAATCAACCGCCCTGATGGTCATATCCACGCCGATGACCCTGACTATGACCATCTGACCGAGAACATACTTCTTCCCTGTCCTCTCTCCGACAAGCTCCATTCCGTCCTCATTATAATAGAAATAATCGCCTTCAAGCCTTGACACATGTATGAGCCCTTCAACCGTATTGGGCAGCTCCACATATATGCCCCAGCCCGTAACCCCCGATATCACACCGGTATAGATATCCCCTATATGGTCTGCCATGTATTCGGCTTTCTTAAGCTTATCCGTCTCCCGCTCGGCTTCATCCGCCAGGCGCTCCCTTGAGCTTGAGTGCTTCGCGACCTCAGTTAATATCTTATCATAATGTTCAAGCCGTGAACCCTTTATTTTTCCGTGAAGGCTTTCCTTGATTATCCTGTGGATCTGAAGATCCGGGTACCTTCTTATCGGTGAAGTAAAATGGCAGTAATACCGGCAGGCAAGGCCGAAATGACCCCTGCATTCAGTCGAATAAGATGCCCTCTGCATGGATCTTAATGTCAGCGAGCTTATCAGTGACTCCTGCGGTGTACCGTCGATACGTTCAAGAAGCTTCTGAAGCTCCCGCGGATGAACCTCATCATTCTTAACCTTTATTCCATATCCGAAATTCCGGATAAAGGCCTCAAGCTTGCGTATCTTTTCAGGGTCCGGATCCTCATGTATCCTGTAGACAAAGGGAATCTCCTTCCTGCAGTAATGTTCTGCCACTGTCTCATTGGCCGCCAGCATGAATTCCTCTATAAGCCTGGTTGCACTGTTCCTGTCATAAGGACCGACATAAACCGGCTTCCCCTTATCATCAAGCACTATCCTGGTCTCAGGCAGGTCAAAATCGATCGATCCGCGTTTCTTACGATTCTTCCTAAGTATTACCGCCAGCTCCTCCATGAGCAGGAACATGGGAGTGAGGTCCTCATATTCCTTCATGAGTTCTTCATCCCTGTCCTCTATTATACCGTTAACCGCCGTATAAGTCATGCGTTTATCGGTCCTTATCACGCTTTCCACGATATCATGATCTATAAGGTTCCCTGAAGGGTCGAATGTCATTATGCAGCTTAATGTAAGCCTGTTCACGTTCTCGTTAAGGGAGCATATCCCGTTGCTTAACCTTGGGGGAAGCATGGGGATCACCCTGTCTACAAGATATACACTGGTTCCCCTCTTAAACGCCTCCTTATCAAGAGCAGAATTCTCCTGAACATAATGAGTCACATCGGCAATATGGACCCCCAGCACATAATTCTCACCTTCCTTATACAGGCTTACCGCATCATCAAGGTCCTTAGCTTCCTCGGAATCGATGGTCACCATCTTAAGATCCCTGAAGTCGGCCCTTCCCCTTAAGTCATCCTCAGATACTTCATCAGGAACCTTGTCAGCCTGTTTTATTACCTTTTCCGGGAATTCAAGGGGCAGGCCGTATCCCTTTATCATAGAGAGGATATCCACTCCCGGATCGCCCTCATGCCCAAGCACTTCCGTAACACGTCCTTCAGGGCTCTTGAAGCGTGAGCCGTAGTCAGTGATCTCTATAAGAACCTTGTCTCCTGTGGATGCCCCCATAGACCGCTCACCGGGTATAAAGATATCCCGGTCAAAAAGGTTATTGTCCGGTACGACAAAGCCATAGTGCATCCCTGCCCTTTCGTAAGTACCTACGACGCTGTCGGTTGCCCTCTCGACGATTCCCGCGATCCGGGCCTCAACCCTTTTACCGCCTTTTTTCGTCTCCGGCTCTATGGTAACCACATCAAGATGCATGGCACCCTGAACCTCATCCCGCGGGATAAAGAATTCATCCTTATATCCCTCTACCTCAACGAAGCCAAATCCCTGCTGGGTGAGCCTGAAAACACCTGTAAGCTGCTTGAGCTTGGGGAGGGAGTACTTGCCCCTGCCGGATACCCACACCCTGCCCTCTTCGGTAAGTTCATTAAGCAGCTTCTTAAGTTCGTCTCTGTCCTTCTTCTTAACCTGCAGGAAGATCGCAAGCTCCTTCTCCTTCATCGGAACATACTTTTCCTCTGCCATGAGCTTAAGGAGCATTTTCTTTCTTACCTCATACCGGCCTGATATCTTTTTACCCTTATGCTTTACAGAATCTCCTTTATTCTGTTTACTTCTGTTCTTTTTCTCTTTATCCTTCATATCTCAAATTTATATAAAACAAAAACGCCCCCAAGTAACACTCAGGGGCGCTGATAACCTGTTAATATCCTAGAACCGCTTAAGATTAAGCAGCACAGCAAATATCATAAACGCTACGGCAAGGATCCTTGTGATCATTACAAGCTTACCTTCCATTGAACGTCCCTTATTCTTGCCCCAATATGTCTCGGCTGCACCGCTTATTGCTCCAAGTCCTGCCGACTTACCCTCCTGAGCAAGTACGATAACCGATAAAGCAATGCATATAATTACAAATAAGATCGTTAAAAAAGTTCTCATCAATATTTCCTCCGAATAACTCATTTCTCACAGATACGCTATATATTAGCATAATCAACTAAAGTTTTCAACAATTATTTTTAACCACCCAGATAAGCCTTGCGGACCATATCGTTATGCAGAAGCTCCTTACCTGTTCCGATCGTTACTATCCTTCCGGTTTCAAGGACATATCCCCTGTCAGCAACGGACAGGGCCATCTGGGCATTCTGCTCCACAAGAAGGATCGTCTTCCCCTTCTCATGCAGCTTCTTTATGATATCAAATATCTGGTCAACAAGTATCGGTGCGAGCCCCATTGACGGCTCATCCAGCATAAGTATCTTAGGGTGTGACATTAAGGCCCTTCCCATGGCCAGCATCTGCTGCTCACCGCCGGAAAGAGTACCTGCTATCTGCTTATACCTCTCCTTAAGCCTGGGAAAATACTCATAAACCATATCAAGATCCTTATCAAGTGCGCTCCCATCCTTGGTATACGCTCCCATTTCAAGGTTTTCGCGCACTGTAAGCTGCTGAAATATCCTTCTTCCTTCGGGACATAATGCCATACCCTGACCTACGATCTTATGGGCCGGTGTGCCTACTATGTCCTTATCATTGAGCATAACGCTTCCTGTTTTGGGCTTAAGCAGACCTGCCACCGTATTTAAGCTGGTGGACTTGCCTGCGCCGTTGGCTCCTATCAGGGTAACAACCTCACCCTCATTTACTTCGAATGATATTCCCTTTATCGCATGAATGCTTCCGTAATACACGTGGAGATCATTAACGCTCAGTAAAGCCATATCAAGCCTCCTCCTTATCTTTGCTTCTGCCCAGGTATGCCTCTATAACCTTCTCATTGTTCTGAATATCGGAAGGTGTCCCCTTGGCTATTATCTCGCCAAAGTTAAGTACCGCGATCGATTCGCACACTCCCATGACCAGATTCATATCATGTTCTATAAGAAGGATGGCTATCTTAAATTCATCCCTAATCTTCTCTATGTTCTCCATAAGCTCCGATGTCTCAGAAGGATTCATGCCTGCTGCCGGCTCATCAAGAAGCAGGAGCTTGGGACCGGTTGCCAGTGCCCTTACTATCTC
>DPZM01000161.1:3831-13094 GCA_003535955.1 Lachnospiraceae bacterium
TATTTGGGAAGCCTGAATACACCCGTAGGCATATGATAATGTATATTATTATGTAAACCAATCTTTACATTATCTTCAACCGTAAGCTTATCAAAGAGCCTTATGTTCTGGAAGGTTCTGGCAATACCAGCCTGGTTAACCTGTATGGTATTCATTCCGTGCGTATCCTTACCGTCAAGCAGGATGGTACCTCTGGTAGGCTCATACACCTTGGTAAGAAGGTTAAACACCGTTGTCTTGCCTGCGCCGTTGGGTCCGATAAGCCCTGATATCTCGGTGGGACTCATGCCTATATTGAACTCATTAACGGCTGTCAGACCGCCAAAATCAATCCCCAGATGCGACACTTCAAGCACAAGGGGCTTATCCTTATCACGTTCCGGAACGAAATTGGGGCTGGGAAGCTGTACAAGCTTAATATTCTTATTGCTCATCCTATACCGCCTCCTTCCGTGTTTTCTTTAAAATAGAATTAACAGTATTGCGGACGAAGGTCATGGCCTTCTCATTATTCGTGAACAGCATTACAAGAATGAGCACGATGGCATATACCAGCATACGGTAATCCTGAAACTCGCGCAGAAGCTCGGGAAGCACGGTAAGTAAGGCCGCCGCGATGATCGATCCCCTTAAGTTACCGATACCGCCCAATACCACAAACACAAGCACCAGTATGGAGGTGTTAAAGTCGAACTTCTTGGGAACGACGGTTGAATAATTAAGTGCATATAAGGCTCCGGCCGCACCGGCCATTGCAGCCGAGGTAACAAATGCCATCAGCTTATATTTGGTAACGGGTATCCCGCAGGCCTCCGCCGCTATCCTGTTGTCCCTTATAGCCGCTATGGCGCGTCCCGGACGTGAGTTAACAAGATTCTGTATATAAAATAGAACCAGAAGTATAAGGACAATGCCCACAAAGAAGGTAGACAGCTTCGTAACTCCCAGCGCCCCCATCGGGCCTGAAAGTATCGTCTTCCCGCCGGGCTCAAGATGCAGGGAGGGCTCATCCTTAAGAGAGAAATGAAGTCCCCTTGAATCCATACCCACGTAGAGACAATTGAGAACGTTCTTTATTATCTCTCCGAAAGCAAGAGTGACTATGGCAAGGTAATCCCCCCTTAAGCGAAGTACCGGGATACCTATCAGGATACCGGCGATCCCTGCCACAAAAGCACCTATCACAAGGGCCAGAATAAGCCTTATCATACCGTTTGGAAGGGAACCGGCAAGGCTCTGTGCGACAACAACTCCCGTAAAAGCCCCGACAGACATGAATCCCGCATGGCCAAGACTCAGCTCTCCCGATATTCCCACCACCAGGTTTAAGGACAGAGCCATGATTATGTAAGCACATATGGGAATAAGCTGCCCCTTAAGCGAACTTCCGAGATGTCCGGTTGAAGTGAGAACCTGGAAGATGATAAAAAAGCACACCACTATCCCGTAATTTACAAAAGCATTTCTTGTTTTCTTAGACAGTTTCTTTTTCTTCATATCACCCATGCCGCACCTCAGACTTTCTCAGCCATCTTCTTACCGAGAAGACCTGTAGGCTTGACTATAAGAACGATGATCAGGACCGCAAATACAATGGCATCACTCAACTGGGTTGAAATATAAGCCTTGGCAAATATCTCGATCACTCCCAAAAGAATACCTCCCAGCATAGCCCCCGGTATGGAGCCTATACCGCCGAATACAGCTGCCGTAAAGGCCTTGATACCCGGCATGGCCCCGGTCGTCGGCATAAGCGTGGGATACGCCGAGCACAGCAGCACTCCCGCTATTGCAGCAAGACCCGAACCGATGGCAAAGGTCATGGATATGGTTGCATTTACGTTAATACCCATAAGCTGAGCCGCTCCCTTGTCCTCGGATACGGCACGCATTGCCTTACCAAGCCTGGTCCTTGTGGTAAAAAGAGTAAGCACTATCATTATTATTATACAGGCTATTATCGTGACTATAGCGACCGATGATATCTGGACATCACCTATGACAAGATTGGGAAGATTTACCATTGAAGGAAATGCCTTGGGATTGGATGACCAGATAAGAAGTGCCGCATTCTGAAGGAAATACGAAACACCTATTGCCGTAATGAGAACCGCAAGGGAACTGGCCTCCCGCAGGGGCTTATAGGCAAGGCGTTCAATGATTATTCCCAGTATCGTACATACAAATATCGAAAAAAGAACCGATGGCACCGCAGGCCATCCAAGATAGGATGTTGAGCAAAAAGCCATATAACCTCCTATCATGATAACATCGCCGTGAGCGAAGTTAAGCATCTTGGCGATACCGTATACCATGGTATAGCCAAGGGCGATGATAGCATATACACTTCCGAGACTGATCCCGTTAATCAGATATGATAACATATTCCCTCCTGACCTTGCTTATACTTACTGTTTTATATGGTTATTCAGTATATGATTCAAGGAGCCGTGAAGCCACAGCTCCTTTATATCATACACCAAATTCCAGAGTCGTGTTGCTCTTAATATACAAACATATATATCCTACAGTCCTACATACACTCCATCCTTGATGACAACAGCTTTGGGAGCCTTGTTAACCTCACCATTTGCCGTCCAGGTCATTCCTTCACCTGTAATTCCGTCTACGGAGAATGAAGGATCGGAGAATACGGATACAAGGATATCACATATCTCCTCATTGGACTTATCCGTTACGTCAAGGCCTCCGTTCTTCTCGGCATAGAACTTAAGGGCTTCATATATTGCGTAAGGACAGTCATATCCGTCTGCCGCGAACTGGATGGGAACCTCCTTGAAGCTGTCCTGATACTTCTTGACGAAGTTAACAGTCTTATCATCCTTGGCATCTGCCGAGAAGGGGGTAAGAAGCATAACGCCTTCTGCGAGCTTGGTGTCAAAGCCTTCAAGCCCCAGGATTCCGTCCATTCCGTCCACTCCGAACATAGGAACCTTATATCCCATCTTATCTGCCTGCTGAAGGATAAGTGATGCAGGTGTGTAATAAATGGGAAGGAAGATAAGATCCGCTCCCTTATCCTTGGCATCGGTAAGCTGAACCGAAAAGTCATTGGCGGTGTCATCGGTAAAGGTCGTTGTTGATACAACCTCAAGACCTACCTCTGCAGCCTTAGCGGTGAATGTCTGGTAGATTCCGGTTGAATAAACATCTGAGTTGTTATAGATGATCGCTATCTTACTTCCGAGGTTATTATCCTTGATGTACTGGGCCGACGCTGAACCCTGGTTCGGATCCGAGAAGCACAGCTGGAAAATATCATCACCCTGTTCGGTAACAGAAGTTGCGGATGCGGAAGGTGTAAGCATAAATACCCGGTCGTTGTTTGCTTCGGCTGCAACAGCAACACAGGGAGTAGTCGTCACACAGCCTACGATAGCCTGAACCTTCCAGTCCTTTAACTTATTATAGGCATTGACCGACTTCTCGGCGTCATGCTCATCATCCTCAGGCTGGTATTCCATCTTAAAATCACTGCTTATCTCATTGATCTCGTCAACAGCTATCTTGGTTCCGTTGGTAACAGCGTTACCGTACAGAGCTGCCGCCCCGGTAAGCGGTCCGATCATACCTACCTTGAGGGTACCGGTAAGAGCTCCGGAACCACCCTCTGAGCTGTTTCCGGCATCTGCAGCACCTGTGTCCGCTGAACCTGTGTCCGCTGAACCTGCATCAGCTGCAGGAGCACTGCCCTGCCCCGACGAGCATGCTGCCAGCGAGCAAACCATTACTGCTGACATCATAAGTGCAAGTAATCTTTTCTTCATAATATGTCTCCTCCTTTGAAACTATAATGGAACCTTAAAAAAGATGGCGGTTCTGCCTGAACCGCCCTTGTTTCCTAATGATTATAAGTACAAACTATAACAATGTCAAGTGTTACGTACTATTTTCACACCAAAACAGCCGGGGTGGGAGACCCGGCTGCTTTGTGTAACTTGTATCTGTTATAGGATGATAAGATTTCATCTCATATTGGTCAATCTGCGACAAATTCGAATCCGCTCATCTGATCGGCTAAAACCCTCCTAAATCAAGGTCAGGTCCTTCACCATCACCACCGGTTCATATCCTCCTAAGTCAAGGTCAAACATGATACCGATTAAGCTAATCCGGCAACTGGCTATCTTCCCCAAACCGCCACTCACTGCTTTCGCGTCTTCAGCCACCCATATCGTCCCGGTTTACCCGACCCACGATATCCGGCCTATGCTCATCACTGTCTCGCATCTACATCTCTCCGACTTCTCCGCCCCAGGTTAAACCCCGGCGATCCCTCATCATCGACTTACCCTTTTGGGAACTTATTCGAACCCTCGAAATAGCCTCCTCTGCATTGACAGCGGCCTACGGATCAGACCCTATAGCTTTGCGTCCTTACCTTTCGATAAGTTTGCCAATATTCAATTCATCTTATGGTCTTATTATATCATCAATATCCCATATGTCAACACTATTCATCACATTTCGTAATAAATATGACATTTTTGTAGAATATGCATAATCGTACTCTCTTTGAACGGCCTAAATCGGCTCTCATTTTGTTACTTATTACCATGTATGTGACTTTATTCATAGAGATATCTGTCCCTGAATATGCCATGAACAAAGAACCTCTGCTTCTGGGAGCCGGCGCCCGTACAGGTTACAAGTGTGATCGATGTTTCCTCCTCACTTGGCTTAGCCTCACATTCAGCCATTGAATAATCCAGGGCATTTCTGATATACTGTCTGTATTCCTTGGCATTCTGAGCGGAATTGTACATTGATGAATCCTTTTTATCTATATAATAGGAGTATATCTGATACCGGTATATTCCATCTTGCATGAACAAATAGATGTAAGGATCATTCTTCGCCAGTGACGGGTCCTTCCTGAGCTTCCTTAAGTTACCGAACATGGACCCATTCTTCATGGCATGTCCGTACAGAAAGGTATTGTACATAGTAAGGTCCGCCTTATCCATGCAGTCCATAAATACGCAGCCTGCAAAATTGGGCTGTCCTTCAAAGGTGTTATGCAGATAGTATTCATTGTCTGCCCCCTGTACTACAGGATACGAGATTCCCACCGAACCCACATAGAGCCAGCCTATGTAATCCCTGTTCTTTTTCTTAAGACCCTCGTAATCAACCTCCATATCGGGAAAGTCACTCCTGTTGGGATTATTCTTAAATTCCCGCTCTTCCTCCTTACCAGCCTCTTTATTAACCTCTGTCTGCGAAGACGTTTCGGGGGAAACATACTCTTCGAGTGCCGAATATTCTGCTTCAGCCCTTCTGTAATCATATGTTGTTTTTCCTATCATAACAAGGCAGGTAATAATACCTGCGCATGCAAGACCTATAATGGTAAACCTGATTCCGGAATTCATTATTCACACCTATATAAAAAGATCAATATACATTGAAAAAGCCGACCGGTATTTAACCGGCCGGCTCTCTATTATTTTATTTTATCCGGGATCAATTTTCAAGTCCCTTCTTCTTCCTGCTAGCGATCATCCATACTATTGTTCCAATGCATGCCACAAGAAGTGTGATCCACAGTGCTATCGCACTTGCATCTCCCGTTGCGGGACCTACTCTTGTTCCGAGAACGCCTGCCTTAGGCTTACTCCTAACACCGAGAACTCCCGATACCTTCTCTGCCGGAGGTACCCTCTCTCCGAGTACGCCGGTATCGATCTTCTCGTTGGTTACAGTAGCAACATTTACAACTGATGAACCTGCGTTATCGGCATTTATCGTGAAGGTGTATACCAAGGGATCACCGCTTACATCCCTGTTGGTCTGATATCCTTCAGGAGCCTTGGTCTCAATGAAGTAGTAGTCGTCCCAGGGAAGATTCTCGACTTTTATCCTGCCTTCGGAATCAGTCGTGTAAGTTCCGTACCTGTAATATGCATCCGAGAATACCGTACTTGCTGCGGCCTGACCCGTTGTTGTGGGAGTCTTACTGTAAAGCTCGAACTCTGCACCCGCAAGGGCATTTCCGTCTTCATCTGTCTTAAGCAGGCTGGCTGATCCGAGAAGCCTCGGGTCCTCAAAGGATACAGTCACGTTTACTCCATGGTCTGTGATCGAGAATCCTATAGTCTCACTCTTTAACTCATAGCCATTAGGAGCCTTGGTCTCCTTAAAGTAATAGGTTCCGTAAGGCATCTTGTCAACCTTGAGCTCTCCGCTCCCGTTAACCACAAGTGTCTTGGTACCGCTTCCGGTCTTGGAGTAGGTATATGAACCTGTAGTTCCGTTTACGGCAACCTCTTTGCCATCCTTGGTGTACAGGGCGAACTCCGCTCCGGCAAGCTTCTCACGGTTGGTTGCATCATACTTCGTAAGTGTGACAGATCCGATTATAGGATCATCAAACATCTCAACCTTCTGCACTACCCCGTTTACCCCAACCTGGAATTCCACAGGTTTTGCAAGCGCATAACCGGCAGGTGCTGTTATCTCCTTGAGGATATATACCTCACCTATCTCCAGGGCTTCAATATAGTGCGGTGTAGATCCGGACGTCCACCTGTCAACTTCCTTATTATCTCTCTTCCTGATGATACTTAATACTGCTCCGGGAAGCTCAGTATGTTCGGTCGCATCCAGCTTGCTTATAACGATCTTGCTGGGTGTGTTGGTTATATCGTTACCCTTAACCTCTGAAATATAGCCTGCAAGTTCTTCCTCTGCAACACGGTAGCTTATCTCCTTACCGTTTGCGTCATACTTGGGCAGCTGTTTACGTCCCGGTGTACCGAACTCATACCTGCTGCTCGTGTTCTTTATTACATAGGTGTCCACAAGCTCATCCTTGCGTCCCGTCGAATCTGTCGCATACAGATTTATCGTTACCGAAGGCCTCTTGCTTGAATCGCCCCTGTCATTCCAGAACTTGTTACCGGTGATCTGAACATATTCCTGCTTGATCGTATTTGTGATGCTTACGCTTGCTACGCCGTCCTTAACCTCAAGCTTATCGCCGCTTCCGCTTATCTTAACATCATATCCGAGTGCACCGGCTTCCTTAACCTCGTAGAAGAACTTATGTCCGTCTGCTGTGGAAGCCATGTCACCCTCTTCATTTCCGAAGCCAAGATTGTACTCGTACAAACCGGAGAAGCTGAAGGTGTTATCAGCATTAAGCTTGGTCTCCCTGTACAGCTTGCCATCCCTGTAAAGCTGGATAGTCACATCAGGTCTCTTTGCTCCGTCGGGATCAACCCAGGTCTTGACACCCTTTATTTCGAAAGGTACAGCCTTAGGTGTATTTGTGATCCTAACCTCATCATTGTTGTAGGTTATGCTGTAAATATAATTATCCGATCCTGTCTCTTCTACAGTGTACTTATAAGCATTACCCGTAGTAAGGTCGTACTTTGGCAGCTGGCTGAAGGTAAACTGCGCAACTCCGTTTGTATCCTTGGCACCGCCTGTGATAGCTACGCTTTCCTCTTTACCGTCTCCGTCAATGTCTACCCTCTTACCGTTCTGTAACAACCAGATAGTTATGTTATCATACTTAACATCATTAAGAATCTTACCGTTCTTATCCTTAAGAAGAGTAAAGGTCTTAACACCCTTCAAGTCAACATACTCCTGATTTAGAACATTCAGGAATCCCGACATGAATACCACCGTATTCTGGTCGCCGTCCTTCTTTATCTCAAGCTTGGTCTTTGTATATTTCGGATCATCCTTTTCGTACATTTCCTCAAATACATCATAAGTATACTCATAATTCTGGCCGTTTGAGGTCTTGTATCTTTCAAGGTCACCGAAGGCAAAGCTTGTCGTGCCGTTTTCAAGTACGATAGTCCTGCAGGGCTCCTCATCCATCTTTCCCTGCTCTACAGAATCCCTGTAGAGCTTGATCTTAATGTCAGGATACTTGAAGTCAGCTTCTATATTACCTTCGCCGTCTCTGGGAACTACCCATTCCTTATGCCCGATTAACGATGTGCTTCCTTCCTTGTAATCATACATGGATTCTTCGCGGATCTCACCGTTATCCTTCTTAACATCGGCACCGGATATAACCAGTGTCAAAGGATCTGCAACCTTATATCCCTCAGGCGCCTTAACCTCCTTAAGAGTATAGGTTCCCGCAGGAAGCTTAACAGGAATTACCTCTGCATACTGTGCAGCCTCTTCCTCGCCCACATTCCTTACGCTCAGGAGTACAGGCTTCTCCGAACTTGTCCATGCAGCTACCTTCTCATCTGCCGCATTATAAAGCTCAAGCTCTGCACCGGCAAGATACTTACCTGTTCCGATATCCTTCTTACTGAGCTTTATCTCTATCGGCTTATCCCTCATTACTACAGGGCTCGGCTTCTGGTTGCCGTTCTCATCTATTGTGAATACCACATCCTCAGCCATCGCATATCCGTAAGGCGCGCTTACTTCATGCAGTGAATATGTCTTGCCGGGTATGAGCTTAATGCCGTAGATAACATTATACTTGGCGTATGCAGCCTTCTCTTCAGCCGACAGTCCTTCAACAGAGGCTACAGGTGTAACCAATGTCTCCTTATCCGAAGATACGAACTCGGTGATGACATTACCCTCTTCATCGAGCAGCTGCAGGGTTGCACCCACAAGCTCGTCGTCTCCTGTTACAGACTTCTTGGAGAATACAGCCTTAACACTCTCATCATATACGGTCTCCTGCTGAGTTACCATGCCGTTGGCATCCGTTTTCTCAAATTCATTATAATCCTTGACCGTAAAGAATATATCAGCTGACTTAACAAATCCGGCAGGTGCCTTCGTCTCAACTACCTTATACAGGTTGCCTACCTTAAGAAGGCCATACTCGATAAGTACCGGACCGCTTGCGGGTGATATCCATGAGAATATCTGATTATACTCATTTCCGTTCTTCTCATACAGTGCCAGCTCAGCACCCGCTACGAAATCATCCTCGCTTCCACTCAGTCTCTTCTTGCTTATCTCAACCCTTATCGGACGGTCATACATCGTAAGTGTACTTGTAAGCTCCGATGCACGGTCTGCCTTACTTACCTCAGCGCTTGCCGAAGCATTACCGGTTACCTGGATCTTTCCGTCACCCTTGACTATGAAGCTTATAGGCTCAGCTGTGTAGTAGCCCTTGGGCGGATTGGTCTCCTCAAGAACATATGTCTTACCTACGGTAAGCTTACCGTTTATTACATGAGGCTTACCTGTGGTGATCCATGATTCGACAGGCTCGGTTCCATCCATGATCCTGAGTGTTG
>DPZM01000126.1 GCA_003535955.1 Lachnospiraceae bacterium
TCGGCTATCCTCCCTTTATTAAGTGTCTCTATCACAAGCTTGTGACGCAAAGCTAATCCTTTAGGGCGAGTGGCGGGTAGGATTGTGGGTATTCGTCATAAGAGGTTGCAACTCATCCGGGGGATGAGTGTACTGCAACGACCGAAGCAAAGCGTAGACCCACGAAGCGGTGGATTCCTTATGACATAAGTGCGAAGCACGGAGCATTCCGTTAATCATATAAAAGTATAGTTTTGACCCCTTAATAGGAGACAGAGAACCGTCCCCTGTCTCCTTTATGTTGATATACGTATTATTACGTGTTATGATATGGCTATCAATAGGGAGAACTAAATGAAAGGCTCGGAGTTAAATTTCCGTGTTCCGAGACATGATTCTAAGGATGTAAAACCCGGAACATTAAACAGTATTTTGAAGGATGCGGGCTTAAAATAGACCGCATGGAAAGAGGAACTATGAAAAGATATACATATCCTGCTATTATCATACCGGAATCAGATGGTGGTTATTCCGTTGATTTTCCCGATCTTGAAGGTTGTTATACATGCGGAGATGATCTCGGGGAAGCCTTGTATATGGCAGAGGACGTCCTTGCATTTACACTGTATGATTATGAAAAAGAAAAGAAAGAAATTCCCGAACCTACGCCTGTAGAATCAATAAATCTTAAAGGCAATGAATTTGTTAATTATATTACCTGCGATACATTGGAATATCAAAAACGAAACAATAACAGAGCAATTAAAAAAACACTATCCATTCCTGAATGGTTGAATGAATTGGCTGTTGACGCAGGAATTAATTTTTCACAGGTGTTACAGGAAGCGTTATCCGAGAAATTGCATCTTGCATAAATTCTTTTGTCGATTACAATTAATACTATAATATCATCAATCATCACTTTTGAGGATATACAGGATATATAATACGCCTTATACTTATATGGTATAAGGCTTTTTTAGTGGACATGGGCATGTCAAAAGAACCGTCCCCATTGCCATTCCGTTAATCATATAAAAGTATAGTTTTGACTCCTTAATAGGAGACAGAGAACCGTCCCCTGTCTCCACTGTCTCCACAGGACAACACTTTGAAAGGATCACAGTCATGGGAAGAAAACAAACCGTCATCTTTCGAATACTTGAAGCATACGTACTCTTCTTCCTGGCTGTGATCATCTTTCTGGTCATAAGGGCTCTCGTACCCTCCGATGGCTCCGGCGAGGCAAATACCGGGAGCTTTGATTCCATGTCCTTTAACGATGGCTGGATGCTTGAGCATGACGGTAAGGTAAGCCCTGTCACACTGCCCGAGCAAATGAAGTGTGAATCCGGCGATGAGCTTATCTTAAGGAATACCCTGCCCGAAAGCATAACAGACGGCATGACTCTCATGTTCCGCACGAGCATCGAAGATATATATGTCTACATCGGCGGTGAGCTGAGGGAAAGTTATGCAAGCTCCGGATTTAAGAGGATGTCCTATCATCTTCCGAGTGCCTATGTGGTGGTGGAGCTTGCTGATCTTGATGCCGGCAGGGATATAGAGGTCAGGCTCACCGTCAAGGACAAGGGCGTTCTTAACGATATAAGGTTAAGTTACGGCAATAACGCCTGGTATAAGATAATCCACGAGAATATAGTCATCACCGTGATAGCATCCATCGTTGCCATCCTGGGCCTTATTACCGTAGCTTTATATCTTTTCCTGCGCAAAAGGGCCGCAGTCGGTAAATCTGTCCTGTATCTGGGACTTTTAATGACTGACATGGGTATATGGTCCTTAAGTGAATCAAGGCTTAGGCAGGTAATCTTTAACCGTCCTTCCTTATCCACTTATTTTGCTTATTTCTCTATGGAGCTTGCAGGCGTACTCGTATGCATGTTTTTAAATGAGGTTCAGGGGCGAAAGAACAACAAACGCTATCTTCTGCTTGAAGCCCTCATGTCCCTGCAGATGCTCATAAATGTTATTCTGGGCCTGACGGGGCCGGTGGATCTGTACCGGTCTATCACCTTTTCCCATATATGGTTTATCCTCGGGATAGCCGTGATCATTTACAATATCGTAACGGACATTGCGAAGAAGCAGACCGGTGACTATATATTCGTACTCACCGGAATGGCTGTATTTGTCATCTTCACGATCCTTGAGCTTGCCAATTTCTATATCAATCCCTTCAGAAGCCTGGGCGCATATATATGTATCGGATTACTCTTCCTGCTTGTATTCACCCTTATTCAGGAAATGAAGAAGCTGTATATGTTAAGGGTCGAAAAGGCCCTCTCCGATGCGGCCAATAAGGCTAAGAGCGACTTTCTGGCAAGGATGTCCCATGAGATCCGCAGTCCCATAAATGCGGTCCTTGGGATGAATGAGCTCATCCTGCGTGAAAGTCAGGAGCCCGCCATTACGGAATATGCCGAAAACATCGAAACCGCCGGAACCTCTCTTATGGATATAATCAACGATATCCTTGATCTTGAGAAAATAGAGAGCGGAAAACTTGATATCATTAATACCGGATATGATCCTGCCTTCGTTATATCCGATGCATGTAAAATGATAGAGAAACGTGCCGCGGAGAAGGGGCTGACTCTTAAGGTTCATGTGGACAGGGAACTTCCCGTAAAGCTTAAAGGGGATGCCGTAAGGCTTCGACAGATCCTTGTAAACCTCCTGACAAATGCCGTGAAATATACCGAAACAGGCCTGATAGTACTCACTGTTAACCTTCTTAAAACTGAGGACATGAAGGCATATGTGAATTTCAGTGTTAAGGATACCGGCATCGGTATAAGGGATGAGGACCGGGATAAGCTGTTTGAATCCTTTACGCGCCTTGACGATGAGAGGATCGGAAGCATCGAGGGCACGGGACTGGGACTTTCCATCGTTTCCGGACTTCTTGATATGATGGGAAGCCGTCTGGAGCTTGAAAGCATCTATGGTGCGGGATCTGACTTTTGCTTCGATCTGATCCAGGATATAGCGGATGGATCACCTATAGGGAATTACGGGAAGCATATCGCCGAAAGAAGCACGGGGCGGAGGCAGGATAAGTACATCTACGCTCCCGGCGTAAGGATCCTCGTGATCGATGACAGGCCGCTTAACCTGGCTGTAGTTAAGGGATTCCTTAAAAACAGCGGTATAATGATAGACGAAGCCTCATCCGGCGAAGAAGGCATACGGCTTATGAAGGAAAATCACTATGATTTAGTCTTCTTCGACCATATGATGCCGGGACTTGACGGAATTGAAACATATAAAAAATGTGTTAAGGAAGGTATCTTAAGTCATGACACCCCTGCTGTTATGATGACGGCGAACGCAATAGAGGGTGCCGGAGATGAGTATCTTAATGCGGGCTTTTGTGACTATATTTTTAAGCCGGTCACTTCGGATGAACTGACACGGATCATTGCAAAGCATCTTCCTGAGGATATGGTAAGCTATAGATCGAGAAACGAATCCGGTAATACTTCCGGCAAGGATAAAAACAGCCCGGCTACCGGACTCGATGATTCTTTGACCCTTGTGTGTTTTGAGGATGGACTCAGAGCCTGCATGAACGATGAATCCGTATACCGGACGGTTATAGATGAGTTTCTTAAGGAACAGAACGATGTACTTCTTAAAAAGTCTTACAAAATAAAAGATTGGGAAAAATACAGAGTTATCGCGCATTCCATTAAGGCAAGTGCCGGTTATATAGGCGCAGGGCAGCTCCACGATCTTGCCTATGAATGTGAAGCCGCCCTTAAACGAAATGATATTGATTTTATTGAGCGCAATCACCTTAACCTGCTTGCACTGTATGAAGCCACGGAAGCTATTCTTCGATCCCGGGAAACAGCTCTTTAATTGAAGCCTGTTCCATCTAGAATTGGCTAACATGTGGCCCTTAACATTAAGAAGCCTCCCCAAGACCGGGGAGGCTATCCTTGTATGTATTGCTGATAAGATCGTTTCTATTCGCGAGACCATATATAATCCGCCGACTCCGGACATCATCTACTACACGGCCGGTCTGCTCCGGACATCACCTGCTTAAGCATTCTGTCGGCTACGGGCTATATGTGTTATCACAAATACCGCAAGAATATAGGGATAGATAAGGAAGGGCATGAGCGCAAAGCTGGGAAGTGAAGCGATGGAAGATGCGATCAGGAGCTGGGCCCCGTAAGGGATTATCCCCTGCATGATGCACGAACATGTATCAAGAAGGGAAGCCGTCTCCTTCGGATCGACCTTGTATTCACCGCTTATGTCCCTGGCGATCGGAGCAGCAATGACTATCGCTACCGTATTGTTGGCCGTAGCTATGTCCATAAAGGCCGTAAGACAGGCGATACCTGCCATTCCACCCCGTCTTGAATCGGCCCTCTTCCTTATGAATTCAAGTATCGCCTCAAATCCTCCGTTCTCCTTCATAAGCGCGGCAACAGAAGCCACAAGTATCGTCACGATCATCGTCTCGAACATTCCGGAAATCCCGCTGCCCATTGATGACAGGGCCGATGTGTAGGTAAGCGAGCCCGTGACTATCCCCGCAAGGGCGAACAGGACAACGCCGGTTATAAGAACGATAAATACGTTTATCCCCAGTATCGACATACCTAAGACTATGAAGTAGGGGCAGGCCTGCCATATGTTATAGTCAAAATCACCCACTGCCACGCCATTATTGACAAGTGCATATATCACAAGGATCGCAAGTGTGATGACGGCCGAAGGCAGGGCCAGCCTGATATTGGTGCGGAACTTGTCCTTCATCTCAACACCCTGGGTCTTCGTTGCGGCTATCGTTGTATCGGATATAAAGGACAGGTTATCGCCAAACATGGCTCCGCCCACTACTACACCCACACACAGGGGAAGCGATAAACCTCCGTTAGCGGATACCGCCACCGCTATGGGTGTTATTACCGATATGGTACCGACGCTTGTTCCCATGGCCATCGAGATAAGACATGCTATAAGAAAGAGCCCCGGCACCGCAAACCTGGCGGGTATTATATCAAGAAGCAGATTGGCCGTACTGTGTGCTCCGCCTGCTTCGGATGCTATCCCGCTGAACGTACCGGCAAGGATGAAGATGAAGAGCATTATCACTATATTATCATCTCCTATCCCAATCGCGCAGATATGTATCTTCTCTTCGAACTTAAGCTTCCTGTTCTGAAAAAAGGCCACGATAAGGGCAATACTGAAGGCAAGACAGACGGAAACCACATAGAATCCCATCTGTCCCTGCTCATGTGAAATATACTCGAAATAAATCCCATTGCCCAGGTAAAGTATAAGAAATACAGCAATAGGTATAAGCGCCTTCTTGTTCGCTTTTATTTTTTCGTTCATTAAATCCTCACTGCTCCTACCTTGCGGATCGAGAGCGGATATACGTAATCAGCTCCCTCGTACTCCGACATACGCTTAATATATTCATCGGCATGTTCCTTAGGAACGACTTCCAGGATAACTCCCGCGAAGCCGCCGCCGTGGATCCTGCACACACCATGATAATCACGGTTAAGGATCTCCGATATACTCAGATTAAATGCCACGCCCTGATCCTTACTCTCTCCCGGAACAAGGCAGTTCTGCAGCTGCTTGTAAGAAGAGTTGCC
>DPZM01000297.1 GCA_003535955.1 Lachnospiraceae bacterium
ACAAGCAGGATCACTGTGGTGGCTGCGGTGAGTCCGGAAAGCTTAAGTGTTTCAAGCCTCTTTACCGAATTCTTACAGTACATTGATATAAAGGTACAAATAAGCAGAAAACCTATTATTATAATGCATCCGCTTATATAAGGCGCCTTGTTTCCCCAATTGAGGATAAGCCACTGGATCAGTTGCATCTCATCCGGTGTTGCCTTGGCAACCAGTTCTATATTGACGGGAATGTTCTTAAAATTGACAAACTGCCTGAAGAATCCGACAGCCTCACCTAAGGTGGGAGACCTGAAGAAAACCCAGGTTATATTTACAAATATAAAGGTTCCTGCCTGTCTTAATATCTTCGGCAGACGGGACATCTTATCCTTAAGGAGCTTGCTTAATGTTATCCCGACACCATGGATGAGGCCCCAGATGATGTAATTATAGGAAGCTCCGTGCCACAGACCGCTTAGAAAGAAAATGATAAACATGTTGATATAGGTCCTGACCCTGCCTTTACGGTTGCCGCCAAGAGGTATGTAGACATATTTGGTAAAAAAGCCAGTAAGGGTTATGTGCCATTTTTTCCAGAAGTCGGAAACCGATACTGCGGTATAGGGAGACATAAAGTTGTCCGGAAGATCAATGCACATCATAAGACATATTCCCTTTGCCATATCGCAGTATCCTGAAAAATCAAAATAGATCTGCATCGAAAAGGCGAGCATGACAATAAGTGCATTTACAGGTCCGAGCACACTTATATTTGAATAACCCCATGTCACATAGGGAGCAAGGTTATCCGCAAGAAGAACCTTCTTTGCAAGACCAGCTGCAAATATAACAAGTCCTCCCGCAATACTGCCGGGGTTAACCTTCTTTCGTGAGGAGTCGTTAAACTGAGGTATCAGATCGCCTGCAAGTGCGATGGGACCGACGGTGATCTTGGGGAAGAATGAAACGTAGAGTGAATAATCAAGCAGTGAATATCTGATTTCGGGATCCCTGTATTTATCCACAAGATAAGATATCTGCGAGAAAGTGAAGTAGCTTATTCCAAGAGGCAGCAGGATGCTCTTTACTTCAAGACCTGCCTTAAAGAGGGAATTGATCATATCGGTAAAGAAGCCAAGATACTTAAACCACAGAAGAGCACATATGTTTAAGATGATCCCAAGTGCAAGAAAGATACGACGGCTTCCCTGTGATGCTTCCTTTTTTAATAGGAAAGCTGCTATAAAGTAATTTATAAGTATACTAACGATAAGGATAATGAGCGAAAAAGGATCGTCACAGGCATAGAAAAAAAGCGAAGCCATAAGCAGGAATGCCTTGGCCGCGGTATATGCTCCCCTTGAGTTTATGAAGTGGTAGATCGTCACGACCAGGGGAACGAAGACAAGAACAAATACATAAGAATTAAAAACCATTATGAGCCCCTCAAAAAAACCCCTAAAACAAAATTATTATATATGAAGCCCGACCGAAATGCCATAGTAACTTTTGATAAATACCCAAAAGACACAGAATCTTCAAAAAACCACGTTGATTTATCGCTTTTAAGTTATTATAATCATATCATATGTAATCTTATGATAATCTATCTATGAAAGTACGGAGATATATAAATGGGAGAGAACGATAACAATCAGGGAAACAACGGAGGCAACAGACCTTCGAAGAATCATCAGACTCTTCTTGTTCTGGTAATAGCGACCCTTATAACCATGCTCATGGTCTCTTATATGCGCACATCACTCGGAGCCGGTACCAACAAGAAGATAAGCTATGATGAGTTTATTGAGAAAGTTGAAAAGGGAGAGGTGGAAAAGGTCGTTATTGATTCGGATAAGATCGAGATAACGCCCAAAAAGCAGGAAGACAAGTATGTCAAGAATACCTTCTATACCACGCCGGTAGAAGACGGAGAGCTGGCCGACAGGCTTCTTAAGGCCGGAGTCTCTTTTGAACAGAAGGAGGTATCAACAGCAGACCTTATCCTTCCAACCCTTCTCTATTACGGTATACCGCTTGTATTTGTCTGGATACTTGTAAGCGTGTTCATGAGAAGGATGAGCAAGGGCGGCGGCATAATGGGTGTCGGGAGGAGCAATGCCAAGGTATACGTTCAGAAGGAAACGGGTATCACCTTTAAGGATGTTGCGGGCCAGGATGAAGCCAAGGAATCACTTCAGGAAGTGGTTGATTTCCTTCATAATCCCGGCAAGTATGTTAAGATAGGTGCCAAGCTTCCAAAGGGTGCTCTTTTAGTGGGACCTCCCGGTACAGGTAAGACACTGCTTGCCAAGGCAGTTGCCGGTGAGGCGCATGTTCCCTTCTTTTCACTGGCCGGATCTGACTTTGTCGAGATGTATGTGGGTGTCGGCGCATCAAGGGTAAGGGATCTGTTCAAGGATGCAACCAAGAATGCACCCTGTATCATTTTTATAGATGAGATCGATGCGATAGGTAAGAGCCGCGACTCAAGGTTTGGAGGCGGCAATGATGAACGTGAGCAGACACTTAACCAGTTGTTGTCCGAGATGGATGGTTTTGATACCAGCAAGGGTATCCTGATACTTGCTGCCACGAACAGACCTGAAATACTTGATAAGGCCCTTCTTCGTCCCGGACGCTTTGACAGGCGTATCATAGTTGACAAGCCCGACCTTAAGGGACGTATCGAGACCCTTAAGGTACACAGCAAGGATGTCCTTCTTGACGATACGGTCGATATGGAGGAGATTGGTCTTGCAACTGCGGGTGCCGTAGGCTCGGACCTTGCCAACATGGTAAACGAAGCTGCCATAAATGCGGTTAAGAAGGGGCGTGAGGCAGTTAACCAGAAGGATCTTCTGGAAGCCATCGAGGTTGTAATGATGGGTAAGGAGAAGAAGGACAGGGTGATGAGTGCCGAGGAGAAAAAAATCGTATCCTTTCACGAGATCGGCCATGCCCTTGCCAGTGCCCTTCAGAAAAACACAGACCCTATCCAGAAGATCACGATCGTTCCCCGTACCATGGGAGCATTGGGATATGCATGGTACGTACCGGATGAGGAAAAACACCTTCGGAGCAAGGTTGAGCTTGAGGAACGTATAATCACGGCCCTTGCGGGTCGTGCTGCGGAGGAGATAGTATTTGACTCGGTAACTACAGGCGCCGCAAACGATATAGAGCAGGCTACAGGTATTGCCAGAAACATGGTCACCCAGTACGGTATGTCCGAGAAGTTCGGACTTATACAGCTTGAGTCGGTTCAGGACCGTTACTTAAGCGGAGGCAAGGTGCTTGAATGTTCCGATAAGACAGCGGCCGATGTGGATACAGAGGTTATGAGGATCATTGCCGAGTCTTATGAGAAGGCCAAGCAGATGCTTATCGAGAACCGTGAGCTCATGGATGAACTGGCAGCCTACCTTCTTGAGAAAGAGAGCATCACCGGCAAGGAATTCATGAAGATATTCAACCGTTATAAGGGGATCGAAGATGAAGATTCCGGAGAAAAACAGGACGATAACGGGGAAGACGGGCCGGATCAGGCAGACAGTGCAGGTGAGCCGATAGAGAATAACGGTGAAGTATCGCTTGAACTTTCGGCCCAGGGTCTCTATGCAAACATGGTATCCGAAGGGAATAACAATGTTAATATAAAGGATGTCTGAAAAAAGACAAAACTATAAAGATTTGGTATAATAAGGCCTGGGTCCGCCAGGCCTTATTTTTGATAATTATGGAAAAAAAAGAAGAAAAAGATATTAAAGAACTGAATAACAGAAGCAAGTACACGATAGCAACCATCCTTCTTATCGTTATGATAGTAATATCGGGACTTGTTACCCTGGTGACCATGATCTATTTCAGAAACAGGGTAAGAGAGGATATGAACCTTACGAAGAATGAAGAAGGTGATCCTGAAAGGTACTATGCTCTCGTCGTCAGGGATAACGAGGATCCCTACTGGATATCGGCCTACGAGAGCATGAAGAAACAGGGTGAACTGTATAACGTGTATGTTGACAGGGCAGGGACGAACCTGTCAGTCGACTATTCCAAATATGATCTTATGGAGATGGCGATATCTTCAAGGGTGGATGGAATCATATATGAGGCGGATGATTCGGAGGAATCCCTGGAGCTGATAAACAAGGCTGTGGCAGCGGGAATCCCTGTCGTGACCGTTCGCGCCGATGCACCTGCCAGTGCAAGAAGAAGTTTCGTGGGTGTAAGCTTCTACAATTTAGGCACAGAATACGGGAAGCTGATAACGGAAGCGGGGAGACAGGCCGTAAAGTTAAAACCTTCGGATAAGAGGGATACCGTATCGGTTCTTGTCCTTACAGACGGCAGTATACAGGATACTTCACAGAATGTAGTGCTGGCTGCCCTTAAGGAGACTGTCCAGAAGGAAGCGGATGATTCTTACGAGATCATAATAGGAACGGCGCAGATAGATAACAGCGGTGAATTCACTGCCGAGGAATCGGTAAGGGATCTGCTTTATTCAGCCGCTCTTCCCGATATAATCGTATGTCTTAATGAGGTCAATACCGAGAGTGTATATCAGACGATCGTGGAGATGAACAAGGTCGGCAGATCGATAATACTCGGATATGATGACTCAGATATTATCTTAAAAGCCATAGAGAGAGAGGGAATATATGCGTCCATTACGGTGGATACCCAGCAGCTGGGGCAGGACTGCGTGGAGGCCTTGAACGAATACATAGTATATAAGCATGTAAGTGATTATTACGGTGTTGATTACAAGATAATAAACAATAAAAATGTCAAGGATTACAGGATGAGCGAGGTGGCGGATGAAGAGTAAACGGTTCTTTCAAAACCTCCCGATACAGACGAGACTTATTGTTATTTTCCTTATTACAACTGCCCTTATCTTCATGGTGAATGTCTTTGTCTATGTCAATATCAACGGAATGATCGAGCAGATCGAGGCTGTGTATTCGAGTAACATAAGCCTTAACGAACTGACAGAAACACTCTCTGACGTGCATGAGGAAATGGCCAGGTATTTAAAGACCAAAAGTACCGACTCACTGGAGGAATATTACAGGTATGGTCAGGAGTACAGGGACCAGATCGAAGCCCTCACCATAAGCGCATCTTCAAGCGAAGTCCGGTACATGAAGAACTGTATAGTCAATATGTCCTATACTTATCTTGACAGGGCGGATGCTACCATAAATGCCAAGAGGGGAAGAAATGTATCGAAATACGTTGGAACCTTTGATGAGTGTCTTAAAATTTATGACTATCTGAACACATCCATTTATTCTCTAAACAATGAGCAGTTTAAGGAAAGTTCGGGCAATTATGCCGGTCTTTTAAAGTCACTCAAATATTCGGAGATATTCTGTCTTACCATTCTGGTTCTCGTGGCTATAAGTAATGTTCTTCTTATAATCCTTGCCACCCAGACAATAACCAACCCGCTTAAACTTCTGGCAAGGAGAGCCAACGAAGTATCTGACGGTAAGCTGGAGGGTGAGCTGCTGAAGGTGGAATCAAGGGATGAGGTCGGTGTCGTTACCAAGGCCTTCAATCAGATGGTAACAAGCCTTCGGGATTATATTGAGCAGGTTAAGGACAATGCCCTTAAAGAGAACGCCATGATGGAGAAGGAACTGAGGATGAATGCGGCCCTTAAGGATGCCCAGCTTAAATACCTTCAGGCTCAGATAAATCCCCACTTCCTCTTTAACACTCTTAATGCCGGAGCCCAGCTTGCCATGCTTGAGGGGGCGGACAGGACCAACACCTACATACAGAAGATGGCGGATTTCTTCAGATATAATATAAAGAAGAATCACGAGCTTGTGACCATAGCGGATGAGATTGAACTTATTGATAACTATATTTACATATTAAATGTAAGATTCTCGGGAGATATTCATTTTGAGAAGCATATAGACGAAGAGCTGACTTCAATAGAGATACCGAGTATGACTCTTCAGCCGATAGTTGAAAATGCCGTAAATTACGGTATCAGAAATATAGACAGAGAAGGCCTTATAACCCTGTCTCTCTACAGTGAGGGCGACAGGGCCTGCATATCGGTAAAGGATAACGGAGCGGGCATGCCACAGGATAAGATCGACAGGATACTGTCGGATGAACTGGTACCGTCGGAGCCGACGGGTGATTCTAACGGGATAGGACTGACCAACGTTATATCAAGGCTTGATCTGCATTATAATGTTGATAATATCTTCAGTATTTACTCGGAAGGTGAGGATAAAGGAACCGAGGTCGTAATAAGGATACCCAGGGGAGCATAGATATGCATTTTTCAGGAAGAAAGATGAGGAAATAAAACATGTATAAGGTACTGCTTGCGGATGATGAGGGAATAGTGATCGATTCGCTCAAGTTCATAATAGAGAAGAATTTCCCGGAGACCTGTCAGATAGAATCGGCGAAGACGGGAAGGAAGGTAATCGAACTGGCTGAGAGCTTCAGACCTGATATTGCTTTTATGGATATACAGATGCCGGGAATCAACGGTATCGAGGCCATGAAGGAGATAAGGGAAGTCAATAAATCAACTATCTTCATAGTAATGTCTGCCTATGATAAGTTTGATTATGCCAAGGAAGCCATTAACCTGGGGGTTCTTGATTACCTTAACAAACCCGTCGATCAGGGAAGGATAGTTGAAGTACTGAAGCGTGCCATGAAGATGATCGATGATGAGAAGGAGAGAAGGAGCCAGGACCTTCTTATCAAGGAAAAGCTTGAGACGGTAGTGCCCATAATAGAGAACAACATGATCTATACCGCTCTTTTCAGGGATGATTATGATGAAGAGATTGATAACTTCAGGAATCTTCTGTCTATAGATAAGGATTACGGCTATGTGATCCTTCTTGAATGGGGAGACAATCAGGCCGAGCATCATCTTACCAATGCCGTCGGGTCGGGGATCAGGATGCAGTCCTATTATAAGGAAATAAGGGAGGTAGTCAAGGGCTTTTACGAGTGCATCATAAGCTCCATGATGACCAACCGTGTGATCATATATGTGCCCTACGGGAAGAATACGCTGGAATACAGCGAACGTATCGAGATCATTGAGAAGACAAGGACAATGATCCGCAAGCTCAAGCAGTACGTTGACGTAAGGTTCAGGGCCGGGATCGGATCGGTGGTTGAACTGCTTGAGTGCGCAAGGTCTTATGAGGAGGCCCAGAGGGCGTTAAGGAAGAGTGACGGAACCGTAGCCCATGTTGCCGACCTGCCGATAATCGCAAGTTATGAAGACAACTATCCAATAGACCAGGAACGCCGCATTTTTGAAATGACTGAGAAGGGTAATGAGAATGAGGCCCTTATCGCGGCCAACCGCTTCTTTGGATGGATGGTAGAGAACTACGGTGACCATATTATGGATATAAAGCTTAAAGCTCTTGAGTTTGTTCTCTGGTCAGAACACCTGGCTATAACCGAGGGCGGTATGAAATACAATTTCCTTTCGAGACAGGATTACCTGCCTTCCCTGCTTGACCTTAATACGCTTGATGAGGTACAGCAGTGGTTCTTAAGCAAGATAGGAGCAGCCTGCCGGGATGTTGTCCAGAGTAAGGAAAAGCAGTCATTTTCTTCCGTGGAACGGGCAAAATCGTTTATAGCCGAGCGTTACAATAAGGATATTTCTCTTGATGATGTTTCACGGGAGGTTGATATAAGTCCTTACTATTTCAGCAAGCTCTTCAAGGAGGAAACGGGTGAGAACTTCATCGAATACCTTACGGGCTTAAGGATCAACAAGGCCAAACAGCTCATCAGCGGTACGGATATGTCCATGAAGGAGATCTGTACGGAGGTCGGATACTCCGACCCCAATTATTTCTCCAGGATATTTAAGAAAAATGTCGGAGTTACGCCTACGGAATACAAGGAGAACGTGTAGATGAAGAGTAAAATGAAGACATTCATTTATATGATCATGCTGGCTGTGCTTCTGGCCGGATGCACAAGCGAGGACAATAAGCAGAAGGAAACGGTAAAAAAGGACAGTAACAGGATGCAGATAGGCATGAGCTTTGACTCCTTTGTTATCGAGAGATGGCAGCGGGACAGGGACGTTTTTGTCGCTACCGCAAGGGAACTTGGTGCGGAAGTCAATGTACAGTCGGCAAACGGTGAGATAGAAGAACAGATATCCCAGATAAAATACTTCATTAATAAGAAGGTTGATGCTATAGTGGTGGTTCCGATAGATGCAGAGGCTCTTACGGAAGTTGTGGTCAGGGCCAGGAAGGCCGGGATCCCGGTCATGTGCTATGACAGGCTTATTAAGAATGCAAATACCGACCTGTATATATCCTTTGACAATGAGAAGGTCGGTGACCTTATGGGGAGAGCGCTATATGATAAGCTGGGAAAGAACCGGAAGATAATAGAAGTGTGCGGCCCCGAGAGTGATAACAATGTCGAGCAGGTGGCCGAAGGGTTCAGCTATCAGTCAAGGAAAAATGCCGCGCAGATAATAGATACATGCCACTGCGAGGGCTGGCATTCGGAAATTGCATATGATTATATCATCACCCATGAGGACCTTGTGAAAAAGGCGGACGGAATAATGTGCGGTAATGATGCTCTTGCAGGCGTTGTGATAAAGGCTTTGTCGGAAATGCGGCTTGCAAGTGATATTCTCGTGGTGGGACAGGATGCAGACCTTGAGGCCTGCCAGAGAATAGTTGAGGGGACTCAGGAGATGACAGTATATAAGCCTGTTGAGAATCTTGCAGAGACAGCCGCCGAATATGCGGTGGCTTTAGCAAAAGGGGAAGAGGTGAAGACAGCTACAAGATATAATGACGGAACCTACGATGTCCCCTTCATAAAGCTTCAGCCGATCGCGGTAACGGCCCAGAATATGGACGAGACCATCATAGCCGGCGGTTATCATCTTAAGGAGGATGTGTATCTGAATAAGTAGCATATTTTTGCCCTGTGCTAGAATGTGAACAAAATTATGCTATAATGACTAAAAAATGAACGAATTATGAACAAATAAATGAAGCAGTTAACAATTTTGTACTATTTCTTTCGTGATATAGTGTCAACTGTAACAAGTAGCAATTCGCTTTTTGCGGATTGTATGACAATTTCAAAGGGAGGAAATCAAGAAATGAAGAAGAAATTACTTGGTGCAATTCTCAGCGTAGCAATGGTTGCTACATTACTTAGTGGATGTGGTGGCGGATCTGCCGCAGCTCCTGAAGCAGCTCCTGCAGCTCCCGCAGCTGAAGCTCCTGCAGAGGAAGCTCCTGCGGAGGAAGCAGCTCCTGCAGAGGAAGCTCCTGCAGAGGAAGCAGCTCCTGCAGCAGCAGCCGGATCAAAGGTTGGTGTAGCAATGCCTACCAAGGATCTTCAGAGATGGAATCAGGATGGTTCTAACATGGAAGCAGAGCTTAAGGCAGCAGGTTACGAAGTTGACCTTCAGTATGCTTCAAACGATGTTCAGACTCAGGTTTCTCAGATCGAGAACATGATCAACAACGGATGTAACGTTCTGGTTATCGCTTCAATCGAAGGTGATTCACTTGGTACAGTTCTTGCTTCCGCTAAGGAAAAGAACATCCCCGTTATCGCTTATGACCGTCTTATCATGAACACAGATGCAGTTTCTTACTATGCTACATTTGATAACTACATGGTAGGTACCAAGCAGGGCGAGTACATCAGGGATCAGTTAGACCTTGACAATGCTGATGGTCCTTTCAACCTTGAGGTTACCACCGGTGATCCCGGCGACAACAACGCAAGGTACTTCTATCAGGGTGCTATCGACGTTCTTCAGCCCTACATCGACGAGGGTAAGCTCGTTG
>DPZM01000047.1 GCA_003535955.1 Lachnospiraceae bacterium
TCGGGGAAGGGACGCTTCTCCTCCACCCATTTATTCATATAACCTATACCTGCATGGTAGTCAAAATCACTGTCAAGGATATCATCCTTACTTAAGGTCAAGCCCTTGTCCTTAATGAAAGCCTCAAAGGTGTTTCTTCTTATTATATTATCCATATGATCGGCCGGTCCGCCAAGGAAAACAAATTTCCTGCATCCGTGAACATCATACATATGGTTCATCATTTCAAGGATCGCACTTTCGTTATCGGTTCCGACGTAATATATGTTATCTGCTCTTTCTTCACCTTCACGCGCGGCATTTAAGTTGATGACGGGGAGCCCGCTCTCCCTTAAAGGCCGTATTATATTCTCGAAGGTTTTGGCATCCTTAACATTGGAAAGATCGGTCACTATGCCATCATAAAGGCTTAGATCTATTGAATTGAAAACGGCATATTCGCCGGCATTATAATCCCTGTCTTCGTTCCAGTTACCGAAGCAGTTATAATGGTCAATGGATACATCCACACCCCTGTCCCTGATACATTCAAGAAGACCATAGGGGAAAGCATAGAGCATCCATCTCTTCCATCCGTCGGCAATAAGTGCAATTCTTTTCATGGAATCTCCTTTTTTGTTGAAAACTACGCTATTTTCATTTTAATCCCTTCAACCTGTGTTTGCAATAAGTATGAACAAATACGACAGTCACATACAGTAACATATGTCTTCATTTCGTTGACGCAATCTCACTCATCAGTTAAAATTGAAATAGTCAGAAAAAATTCATACTGTCACTGTTCTCAGTAAGCCGATGTTATCCTGGGGTGGGGATCAAGTTGGTGGTTTCACTGTTGTTAGCATAGTCAAAGACTGTTATAATGAAAATAGGTAAACATTAAGATAAACCCCTTCGATTACAGGCTGCCTACCATTTACAACAGGCTATTGAAAAAACGATTAAGTTAAAAGCTGACATAGCGGGATTGTCCTTGTGGGGACATGACATTGATGTTTTGTTGGAATAAATTGAAAGTTATGGATAACGAAAAGTTCCATCCTATTAAAAAGAACATAACGGTTACACTTATAGTCAGTATAATAATCCTGATCTTAGTAACATCCTTTGTAACCTACAGGATATATACGAAGTCATTCTATGAGCGCTACAGGACCCAGATGGAGAGCATAGTCAACTACATGCAGCGCTACATAGACGATGATGACATGTCCCGCTGCGCGGATACTTATGTCGAATCCGAGAAGTATAAGGAAACGCAGGCCATATTTGATGATTTTATCGATCACTATTCAGATATTCATTATCTCTACATGGTAAAGGTATTAGAGCCCGGGGATCCGGTCGGGTTAAGGAGCATTATGGCTGCCAACTCCACTTACGATAAGGAGAACGAAGCGGTCTCGCCTGAAAACGTGCTTCACTTAGGTGACGGGGATGAGTCATGGTACAATGATGCAACCGTTGAGAAGTTCAGGGAGATACTTAACGGTGATAAGGATGTATTTTTCCTCCAGCCGTCTGCGTGGGGAGTTGACTATTGTCTGTCAAGACCTCTTATTGATTCGTCAGGTAAACATTACGGCCTGCTGTGTGTGGATGTTTCGGGTGAAGAGCTGAAGAATAAACTGTACAGAAGCATATTCATTAATCTGGCTGTGATCATATGCCTTGGCGCGGCTCTGATCCTTGTCCTTCTGTGGTGGATGCGGGTGCATGTAACGGGGCCCCTTAAGAAGCTTGAGGACAGCGTTAAGGAATACGCACAATCGGCCCTTGGCAAGAGCAATCCCGATGCCCTCCTGTATACGCCTCCGGAACTTAAGATCAACAATGAGATAAAGTCACTTGGCAAAACTATAGCGGCAATGTCGCTAAACCTCAGGGACTATGCAAGAAACATGGATGTGGCCAATAAGAAGGTGGAGGGTCTTGAGGGCTATGTAAACAAGATCAATGATGTGGCTTATTACGATCCCCTTACAAAGGTTAAGAACATGGCGGCTTACGAGAAGAAGCGTGAGGAGCTTGAGGAAGATATCTTCAATTTAAACGCCCGCTTTGCGATAGTTATGGCTGACGTTAACAACCTTAAGAAGATAAATGATGAATTCGGTCATGATAAGGGCAATGAATACCTGGTCGGCGCATGCAGGCTCTTATCCGATATATTTAAGAGGTCCCCGATATTCAGGGTTGGCGGTGATGAATTCGTGATCGTGCTTGAGGGCAGGGATTATGCGAACCGTGAAGAGCTTAAGAACAGGGCAGTGGAGGAACTTGAAAAGACAGCTTCCGATATGGAAGAAAAGCCCTGGAAGCGTTACTCGGCGGCGATAGGAATGTCTATCTACGTACAGGGCGAAGATATGGGAGTAGAAGAGGTGTTCAAGCGCGCGGATGAAGAGATGTATTCTAATAAAGTAAAGATGAAGGCCAGGCGGACCTGAGCCGACAAGGATAAATATTTATAAATAACTAAGTTTTTTAAAAATCCTCTTGCAATAGGGGATTTTTTCATGTATACTAGCGTTTGCTGTGACATTGATAGCTGTGAAGCGCGAGGTTACCGGCATGCCGGATAGTTCCGTGGAGCGAATGTCAAGTTAGGAAACTGGCGACAAGTCACTGTACGAATTCATTAGTCTGCCAAGGGCAGAAACGACGTGTGGAAGTTTCAAGGCGTGATCGTTTAGGACACACACGGGAGAGTGTACAGTCACCGCTTGTCGTACTTATCTACAAAAGTGCGAAAAGGAGGCGACTTTTTTTATGGCAACTCAGGTAATGAGAATCACACTTAAGGCTTATGATCATCAGTTAGTAGATGCATCAGCCAAGAAGATCATCGAAACTGTCAAGAAGAACGGATCAGAGGTTTCAGGACCTGTACCCCTTCCTACTAAGAAGGAAGTAGTTACGATCCTTCGTGCTGTTCATAAGTATAAGGACAGC
>DPZM01000253.1 GCA_003535955.1 Lachnospiraceae bacterium
ATAAGCTGTATTCAATAGCTTCCGGACTTGAGGAAGCACTTAGTGATAAGATATGGCTTAAGTCGGGAGGCTTTTTGTATATCGAACAGACGAAGGCCTTGTGCTCCATTGATGTTAATACCGGGAAAAACATTAAGAAGACCGATAAGGAGACCACCTTCTTTGAATGCAATATGGAAGCGACGGAAGAGATCGCAAGGCAGATAAGACTGAGGAACTTAAGCGGGATCATCTTGATCGATTACATAAACATGTCGGAGGAAAGGCACCTTAATCAGGTCATAGGATACTTAAAGAAGCTGATATGCCAGGATCCCGTAAAGACCAAGGTCCATGATGTCACAGAGCTTTCGCTTGTGGAACTTACAAGACAGAAGGAACTTGAAACCTTAAAGGATATGCTTGATGCCGTAAAGAATAAGAATGAGGTAAGTAATGTCTGAATTATCACCTATGATGCAAAAATACCTTGAGACAAAAGAAGAATACAGCGATTGTATTCTCTTTTATCGTCTGGGTGATTTTTACGAGATGTTTTTTGAAGATGCCAAGATAGTGTCAAAGGAGCTGGAGCTTACCCTTACCGGTAAGCAGTGCGGCCTTCCGGAAAGAGCACCCATGTGCGGTGTTCCCTATCATGCGGTCGAAGGCTTTTTAAATAAGCTTATTTCCAAGGGCTATAAGGTGGCAATATGCGAACAGGTTGAAGATCCGAAGCTTGCCAAGGGACTGGTCAAAAGAGAAGTTACAAGGATAGTTACTCCCGGAACCAACCTTGATATGCAGGCTCTGGATGATACAAGAAACAATTATCTTATGTGCATCGCATACATAGCTGACCGGTACGGGATTTCGGTATGTGATGTTACAACAGGCCAGTTTATGTCCACAGAAGTTGATTCGGTAAGAAATTTACTGGATGAGATATATAAGTATTCTCCTGCTGAGATTGTATGTAACGATTCCTTCCTTGTAAGCGGTGTCGATGTGGAGGATATCAAATACCGCCTGTCGGTTTCGGTTTATCCCCTTGAAGCCTGGTACTTTGATGACGAATTGTGCATAAGGAAGATAAGGGACCACTTTAAGGTGGAATCGGCAGGCTGCTTTGGCTTTTCGGACAGTGACTGCTCCCTTATAAGCGCAGGGGCACTTCTCCAGTACCTCTATGAGACCCAGAAGAATTCTCTTGCCCAGATAGGAACGATCAAAACATATGATGTATCCGAATATATGATCCTTGATTCGGCTACAAGGCGAAATCTTGAGCTTACCGAGACGATGAGGGATAAGCAGAAAAAGGGCTCTCTATTGTCGGTCCTTGACAGGACAAGGACAGCCATGGGTGGGAGGGCCTTAAGGTCCATGCTTGAACAGCCCCTTATCAGGAGGAATGAAATAAACAAAAGGCTTGACGCCGTTGAAGCCCTTCTTAAGAATGCCATCACCCGTGAGGAACTTCGGGAATACCTGAATCCTGTATATGACCTTGAACGTCTTATGAGCAGGGTTGTCTATAAGTCGGCCAATCCCAGAGACCTTATAGCCATGGCCGGTTCACTTAAGATGCTTAAACCCATAAAGCAGCAGCTTTCCGACTTTAAATCCGGACTTCTTAATGAGCTCTTTACCGATCTTGATACACTGGAAGACCTTTATGCTCTGATATCTTCATCGATTTCGGAAGATGCTCCCATGCAGATAAAAGAGGGAGGCATTATACGGGAAGGATATAATGAGACCGTAGATTCATTAAGGAAGGCCAAGAGTGAGGGTAAGAGCTGGCTTGCGGCCCTTGAGGCCAAAGACCGCGAGAGGACCGGTATCAAGAACCTTAAGGTTAAGTACAACAGGGTTTTCGGTTATTATTTCGAGGTTACCAATTCATTTAAGAGCATGGTTCCGGATGACTATATAAGGAAGCAGACACTTACAAATGCCGAACGTTATACAACGAATGAGCTTAAAGAACTGGAAGATAAGATACTGAATTCAGAGGAGAAGCTCTTCTCCCTTGAGTACGACCTGTTCTGTGAGATCAGGGATACGCTGTCTGACAACATAGACAGGATACAGAAGAGCGCAAGAGTAATAGCTTATCTTGATGCGATAGCGTCCCTGTCATATGTTGCCGAAAAGAATAACTATTGCAGGCCATCCATAAATGAAAAGGGAGTTATCGATATAGAAAAGGGCAGGCATCCCGTTGTGGAGAAGATGTTAAGTTCTGATATGTTCATAAGCAACGATACCCATCTGGACAACAAAAACGACAGGATATCCATAATAACGGGACCCAATATGGCCGGTAAATCGACCTATATGAGACAGACAGCCCTTATTGTTCTGATGGCCCAGATCGGCTCATACGTTCCCGCAAAGTCAGCCAATATCGGCATTGTTGACAGGATATTCACAAGGGTGGGGGCATCGGATGATCTTGCGAGCGGCCAGTCAACCTTTATGGTGGAGATGGCAGAGGTTGCAAATATATTAAGAAACGCAAGTCCCAATTCCCTGCTCATACTGGATGAGATAGGACGCGGAACATCGACTTTCGACGGATTATCCATAGCATGGGCGGTGGTTGAATATATAGCAAATCCCAAGCTGCTTGGCGCCAAGACACTGTTTGCCACTCATTATCATGAGCTTACAGAGCTTGAGGGTAAGCTTAATTCGGTTAACAATTACTGTATTGCTGTCAAGGAACAGGGAGACAATATAGTCTTCCTTCGAAAGATCGTTAAGGGAGGAGCAGACAAGAGTTACGGTATCCAGGTGGCCAAGCTGGCAGGAGTTCCCGACCAGGTTATAGACAGGGCAAAAGAGATCGTGGAAGAACTGGCGCAGAATGATATTACGGTGAATGTTTCAGCTATAGGAGATAAGGGCGAAAACAGGAAAAATGTAAAGAGACTCGACGATGTCGACTTAAACCAGATGTCTCTTTTTGATACGGTCACGGATGATGACATAATAAATGAACTCAAAGAGATAGATCTTAATAACATTACACCCATGGAAGCACTGAATACTTTAAGTAAGCTGCAGAACAAGCTTGTCAACAGATGGAGTTATTGATAGGTGGAAAAATGGATAGAAATATTACTGTTCTTGATAAAAACACGATAGATAAGATAGCTGCCGGTGAAGTTGTCGAACGTCCGGTATCTGTCGTTAAGGAACTTGTTGAGAATTCGATCGATGCCGGAGCAGGAGCAATAACCGTCGAGATCAAGGATGGAGGAATAAGCTATATAAGGGTTACGGATAACGGGTGCGGGATAAAGAAAGACCAGGTTAAGACTGCTTTCCTTCGGCATGCGACCAGTAAGATAAAGTCGATAGAAGACCTTATAGATGTGGGCAGTCTTGGCTTTCGGGGCGAGGCGTTATCCTCAATAGCGGCAGTATCAAAAGTAGAATTATTGACAAAGACGGAAGAGGAGTTTACCGGAACCAGATATGTGATAGAAGGTTCGAGGGAGCTTAGCTGTGATGATGTGGGCCTTCCGGAAGGAACGACCTTTATAGTAAGACATATCTTTTACAATACACCGGCAAGACGTAAGTTCCTTAAGACACCGCAGACTGAAGGGTCCTATATATCGGACTTTATGGAAAAGATCATGCTGTCTAATCCGGACATTGCATTTAAGCTGATCATCAATAACAACACGAGACTGCAGAGCTCAGGAAACGGCAAAATCACCGATATCATATATAACCTTTACGGAAAGGACCTGGTTGACGGCCTTCTCCCGATAGAAGCAGATGACGGGGATACAAAGATCACCGGTTATATCGGTAAACCTGAGCTATCACGTGGAAACAGATCTTTTGAGATATATTATGTAAACCAAAGATATATACAGAGCACTGTCATAAGGCGGGCACTGGATGAAGCCTACAAGCCATATCTTATGCTTCATAAATACCCGGTAGTATTTTTATACTTTAACATATCTCCCGAACTTATAGATGTAAATGTCCATCCGACCAAGAAGGAGATACGTTTTCTTGAAGGCGGTGTTCTTTATGACCAGATCGTTAAAAGCATTCAGGAAACCCTGTCTCATAAGGAACTCATACCTGATATCCATGAAAAGGATAAAACCATTTCCGGTACAGTTAAAAAGATAGAAAACGAAAACCTACGCCCGGAACCGTTTGAAAATAAAGTCATATCGGAATACAAGCCGGTTACACAAGAGTATAAAACTCCCGTTATACACGAATATGCTCCTGTTACTCCCAAGTATGAGAAATGGGAAAAAGCAGATAAAACTGTTGAAAGTATAACAGATGTAAATAATACAGAAGAACAAAAAAAGCCCGTACAGATGTCCATGTTCGAAGATGGGTTCTTAAGTACGGAAGGAATAAAGAAGCACAGGATCATAGGCCAGGTATTTGAAACATATTGGATAATTGAGATGGACAACAGGATGTATGTTATCGATCAGCATGCGGCCCATGAAAAGGTAAAGTACGAGCGGCTGATAAAGCAGTTTGAAAAGGGGGAAGTGAATTCGCAGATGTTAAATCCTCCGATCATCGTGACTCTTTCCAAGACTGAAGAGGCTGTGCTGCAAAAATACGGAGAAAATTTCAAAAGGATCGGATTTGAGATTGAACAGTTTGGCGGGAATGAGTACTCCATAAGGGAGATACCGACGGACCTCTTCGGGTTAACTCCGGTTGAATATTTCCATGATCTTTTAGATGAGCTTATGAATGATAAGCTGTCAAGAAACATTGATTCGGTTGACCACAGGATAGCGACCATGGCCTGCAAGAGCGCCGTTAAGGGTAATAGCAGGCTATCCCTTGACGAGGCAAGGACACTGATAGATGAACTTCTTACACTTGACAATCCTTTCAACTGTCCCCATGGAAGACCTACCATAGTATCCTTTTCAAAAAGCGAACTTGAGAAGATGTTTAAGAGGATAGTATCATGAATAAGCTCGTGATCCTGACAGGGCCTACGAGCGTAGGGAAGACCGGTCTGTCTGTAAAGCTTGCCCGGAAGCTTAATTGTGAGATCATATCAGCCGATTCCATGCAGGTATATAAGCATATGGATATCGGCACTGCCAAGATAACCGAAAAGGAAATGGACGGAATCAGGCATCATCTTATAGATGTGCTGGAACCCGTGGAAGAATATAATGTATCAAGGTTTAAGGAAGAGGCAGTATCAGCGATCGGGGATATTTACGCAAGGGGAAGGCTTCCCCTTATAGCAGGCGGTACAGGCTTTTATATACAGGCCCTGCTTTATGATGTTGATTTTTCCGATACCGCTCAGACGGAGTACAGAAAAGAGCTTATAAGGATCGCTCAAAGTGAAGGCGGAAACAGCCTGCATGATATGCTTAAGAAATGCGATGAAAAAGCAGCATCATATATCCATCCCAATGATATAAAGCGTCTTACAAGAGCGCTTGAATACTATCATGAGACCGGAATGAGAATATCGGAACATAATGAAAAAGCACGCAAGAAGGAATCCCCATATGATTTTAAATATTTTGTATTAAACATACCCAGGAACGAACTGTATGAAAATATTGACAAAAGAGTCGATGACATGATAAAAAAAGGACTTGTTGACGAAGTGAAGAATCTTTCGGATATGGGACTTGATGAATCATACGTTTCCATGAAGGGACTCGGGTATAAAGAGATACTGAGTTATCTGAACGGGAAGATAAATCTCGATGAGGCGGTCAGGATAATAAAAAGGGATACAAGGCATTTTGCCAAGCGGCAGCTCACATGGTTTAAGAGGGAGAGAGACTGTATTTGGATCAACAAGGATGAATTCGGATATGATGATGACAGGATCATCGATTTTATGGGGAGCTGCATTCAGCTGTCTGATATGAACCGGTAACAAGGTAAGGACATTAAGGAAGGATAGAAAAAAAGACGAAATGAACGATATACGTAAAATTTACAATGCTATGGAAATAGATGAAGAGGTATATTCTTATTCAATGGATAAGCTTGGAGGGCTTAAGGACAGGTTTGCGGAAATAGATGAAAATGCCGAATACAACCAGCTTAAGGTCCTTAAGGCCTTTAAGGAATGCCGGGTTTCGGATGCCTGCTTTACCACATCTTCGGGATACGGGTACAATGATCTGGGAAGGGATACCCTTGAGGAAGTCTATGCCAATATATTTCATACAGACGATGCCCTGGTAAGACCTCAGATAACCTGCGGAACACATGCATTGAATGTGGCGCTTTCATCCAATCTAAGGCCCGGGGATGAACTCCTCTCACCCGTGGGCAAGCCCTATGATACGCTCGAGGAAGTAATAGGAATAAGACCTTCGAAGGGATCGCTGGCGGAATATGGAGTGAGCTATTCCCAGGTAGACCTTTCAGGTGACGGAAGCTTTGACTTTGACGGGATTAAAAATGCCATAAATGATAAGACCAGACTCGTGACCATACAAAGATCCAAGGGATATCAGACCAGACCTACACTTTCGGTTGAGAGGATAGGAGAACTAATATCATTTATTAAGAATATAAAGCCCGATGTTACCTGTATGGTGGACAACTGCTACGGAGAGTTCGTTGAGAGGATAGAACCTTCCGATGTCGGTGCCGATATGGTCGTCGGTTCGCTTATCAAAAACCCGGGAGGAGGTCTTGCACCTGTCGGCGGATATATAGCTGGGAAAAAGGAATGTGTTGAGCAGGCGGCATACAGGCTCACATCACCGGGACTTGGCAAGGAAGTGGGAGCTTCCCTTAATGTGATAAGATCCTTCTATCAGGGCCTCTTTCTTGCCCCCACGGTAACGGCATCAGCGCTCAAAGGAGCCATATTTGCTGCCAACATGCTTGAAGGACTGGGATTTCCGGTACTTCCGAACGGAACGGAATCAAGACATGATATAATACAGGCAGTCACGCTCGGTTCTGCAGAGGCTGTTATTTCCTTCTGTAAGGGCATACAGTTCGGATCGCCTGTTGATTCGTTTGTTACACCTGAGCCCTGGGCAATGCCGGGATATGATGCGGATGTCATAATGGCAGCCGGTGCCTTCGTGTCCGGTTCATCCATCGAGCTGTCCGCAGACGGACCCATAAAGGAACCTTTTGCTGTATATTTTCAGGGAGGACTAACCTTTCCGCATGCAAAATACGGGATAATGAGGGCGGTCCAGCAGCTTAAGAATGATGGCATCATAAAGCTCTGAGAGATGACATACGGGCCGATTTATGGTAAATTATATAGAATAGGGTTTTAAGGAGGTTTACAGTGGCCATAAGTGCATTCGGTATCGATCTGGGTACCTATAATATAAAGATTTACAATGGTTTTTCGGATACTATTTCATCACAAAAAAACATGATAGCAATACAAAAGGTGATGAACAACAAGAAACTGATCGCCTATGGAGATCATGCTTTTGAGATGTATGAAAAGGCACCGCAGAACATAACCGTATCATTTCCGGTCATAAACGGAGTTATCGCTGACATCAATCATATGCAGGTTTTACTGCGCAACTTTATCAATGATGCGGTTAATGGTAATGTGCGCGGCGCCGACTTCTATATTTCGGTCCCTACGGATATAACCGAGGTTGAGAAGAGGGCCTTCTACGATCTTGTAAAGGAATCCAATGTTAAGGCAAGAAACATCTATATTGTTGAAAAGGCAATAGCGGATGGCGTGGGACTTGATGTGGATGTCGCGAACTCACAGGGTATCCTGGTTGTCAATATCGGATATGAAACGACAGAAGTATCGATCCTGTCTATGGGTGGGATCGTACTTTCGCGTCTGATAAAAATAGGCGGCAAGAAGTTTGACGAGAGTATAAGGAATATAATACGTAAGGAATATAACCTTCTTGTCGGGATCAAGACTGCCGAAAAGGTTAAGATTGCCCTCCCCGAACTTGAGGAATCGGGAGAGGATGCCATCGTATACGGAAGGGATATTGTGACCGGACTTCCGGTTGAGAGAAGTATTCCCACAAATCTTATTGAGAAGGCAATGAAGGAGAATTTTGAGACAATAATAGACAGCGTACGTGTTATCCTTGAGAGGACTCCTCCCGAGCTTGGAGCGGATATATATAAAAAGGGAATATTCTTAACCGGCGGCAGTGCGGGGATAGGTGATCTTCATGAGCTTATTGCCGGTTCAACAGGACTTAAGGTCAACTTTTCGGTAAACGGAGAGGAGAGCGTTGCTTACGGACTCTCCCAGATAATCAAGAACAGCGAATTAAGATCTGTGGTTTCTTCGATGCAGGAGCTGTAATAAAGAGGAGCCATAATGGGTAAAAGACATGGCAGGAATAGATTTTCTATTCCCAGTAATTATATATTTCTGATTTTGACGATTCTGTGCGTTTCCATGATGATCCTTTCATTTACTACGGATCTGATCAACGGGCCTTTGGAAACTGTGGCCGGATATACGATCGTTCCCTTTCAGAAGGGGATAGGAGCTGCAGGTACCTGGCTTACGGGGCGGTCTGACGATCTTAAGAAAATCAATGAACTGACACAGGAAAATAATGAGCTTAAGGAACGTATCGATGAACTTACGATACGTATAAATGACCTGCAGCGTGATAAGTATGAACTTGCGGAGCTGAGGAGCCTGTTTCATCTTGACGAGCAGTATTCCGATTACAATAAGGTCGGAGCAAGGGTGATCGGTAAGGAAACCGGTAACTGGTTTTCATCCTTTGTGATCGACAAGGGAAGCAATGACGGGATAGAGCCGGATATGAATGTAATGTCCGGTTCCGGACTTGTGGGTATCGTTACAAGTGTCGGGCCCAACTGGGCAAACGTCAGGTCCATCATAGATGATGCTTCCAACCTGAGCGGTATGGTAATGTCAACTTCCGATACGCTTATCGTTACAGGAGACCTCGAACTCATGGATGAAGGATATATCAGGTTTTCACAGCTGATAGATGAAGATGACATTGTAGTCAAAGGCGATCAGGTTGTAACCTCTTCGATATCCAATAAGTATCTTCCGGGTATTTCGGTAGGGTTCATCTCGGAAATAGAGAAGGACTCAAACAACCTTACCAAATCGGGTTATATAACCCCGGCTGTTGATTTCAAACGGCTTAATACAGTACTTGTTGTCACAGACCTTAAGGAGAGCATAAACTGATATGTTAAGAAGGATTGTGGTTATCCTTATGATCATAATCGGATACCTGCTGCAGACGACCCTGTTCAAGGCCATTACGCTTGCCGGGATAGTTCCTAATATCCTGCTGATAATCACCTCTGCATTCGGCTTCATGAGGGGTAAGAATGAAGGTATGTTCATAGGGTTTTTCTCGGGGCTGCTAATCGATATTTTCTTTGGGAAGATCATTGGTTTTTATGCTCTTGTATATTTGTTTATAGGTTTTGTTAACGGCTTTTTCAGGAGGATCTTTTATCCGGAGGACATAAAGCTTCCGATGATCCTTATAGGCTTAAGCGACCTGCTTTATTGTTTCCTGTGTTATATATTTCTCTTTATGTTGCGGGGTAAGCTGCATCTTGGCTACTATTTCGTACATGTAATGCTCCCCGAGGTGGTATACACGGTGCTTGTCACCCTGATCCTCTACAAGGGGATACTGTATATCGATGAGTGGCTTGAAGGGTTTGAGAAGGGATAGTTTAAGGAGTTTGGCTTGCTTACAGATATTAAAGAATGGATTAAAAACGTAATATTTTCCAGGCTTTTCATGTTGGTAATTATCATAGGTGCGCTTTTCTTTATCCTTATGCAGAAGCTTTTCGTTTTACAGATCATTAACGGTAAGGATTATCTCAACAACTTCACGCTTACGATAAAGAAAGAGATCTCACTGCCGTCTGCCAGGGGTAACATCTATGACAGAAACGGTAATCTTTTGGCCTATAATGAGCTTGCTTATTCAGTGACCATAGAAGACAATTACGAGTCCGGATCCGAAAAGAACTTTCTGTTAAATGATACTATCATAAGAACGGTCAAGATCATAGAAGGCTGCGGTGACGAGGTTAACAATGACTTTAAGGTGATCCTTAACAGGTTCGGAAGATACGAATACATTGTAAGTGATACAAGGCTTCTGCGTTTTCTCGCGGATGTTTACGGGCACCAGAAGATCGATGATCTTACTCCGGAGGAGAGGAATTCGACTCCGGATGATCTTATAAGGTATCTGTGTTCCAAGGAACGCTATCAGATAGGCGCCATGGAGGAAAATGAAGACGGGGAGAAGGAATTTATTCCCCTAAAGGGCTACACTCCGGAAGAGATACTTAAGATAATAACGGTTCGTTATGCCATGAGTACCAACTCCTATCAGAAGTATCTGTCTACGGTCATCGCATCACAGGTAAGCAGTGAGACAGTGGCTGCCATAATGGAGAACAAACCTGAGCTTCAGGGGGTTGATATAGCCGAGAATATGTTAAGACGTTATAACGATCCCCAGTATTTTTCGCACATACTCGGATATGTGGGTACTGCATCAACCGAAGATCTTGAAGAGCTCTCCGCCTCCACCCACGATTATGATATTACTGATACGGTCGGTAAGGCCGGTATTGAGAAGACCATGGAAGAATATCTTCAGGGACGTAAGGGAAAGGATGTAGTTTTTACGGATAATGTCGGTAAGGTAATATCAACCGATTCACATGAGGATCCCGTTGCCGGACAGGATGTTTATCTCTCGATCGATTCCGACCTTCAGAAGGCCGTATATAACATGCTCGAACAGAAACTGGCCGGAATACTTGTTACCAAGATAATCAATATGAAGGAGTATAATAACAGCGAGGTTAAATCATCAAACATGATGATCCCCATTGATGATGTTTATTTTGCCCTTATCAACAATAATGTAATAGATATAACCAGGTTCGGATCAAGTGATTCTCATCAGTATGAAAAAGAGGTTTATGATGCCTTTATAGGAAGACAGAATGATATACTGGCTGATGTAAGGACCGAGCTTATTGATACGGCAACACCTTATAAGGACCTTCCAAAGGAGATGCAGGTATATGAGAGCTATATCGTCAGCAGGCTGCAGGCTTCCTCAACGGGAGTCATTATGAATGATGCCGTAGACAGGGAGGACAAGACCTACCTTGACTGGACAGTTAATGAAACTATAAGTCTTAAGGAATATCTGAATTACTGCCTTGCCCAGAACTGGATAGATATTTCCAAGTTCAGGATAGAGAACATGTATTCCGATACATCGGAGGTATATGAACAGCTTGTTGATTTTATATGTGAAGACTTAAAGAACGATACCGGATTTTCAAAAAAGATATATAAGTACATGATAAGGGACGGTTATGTGACCGGCAGGCAACTGTGTCTTATCATGTTTGAACAAAGGGTGATATACGGGACCAGTGCCGATAAGCAGGCCCTGGAATCGGGATCCAGAACATCGTACGATTTTCTTATAAATAAAATATCTAACATTGAGATAAGCCCTGCTCAGCTGGCCCTCGACCCGTGCTCGGGTTCCTGCGTAGTC
>DPZM01000012.1 GCA_003535955.1 Lachnospiraceae bacterium
CCTGACGGATGAAGGGTATGAAGAGTATCTCGGTCGGATCGCGGATGAGACTTCATTGATGGATATGAATGATGAGGATGATTTTTGGAATCTTCTATACGAAGAAATAGCGTAAGAATGCCACAGAGGACGGTTCTCTGTGATCCTGAACACAGAAAACCGTCCCCTGTAACATTGGAATCATTGCACATGTAAATATGCAAGATTATTGCTCCTTGAGAATTGCAAGCTCCTTCTTGAGTTGTTCGATGACCTTGGCCTGATCGTCTACTGTCGATGTCAGATTGTTGATAGTGGCAGCTTGATCGTTGATGGTAGCAGCCTGATTGCTTATAGTTGTAGTCTGCTCGGCATTCTCGGCTTCAAGCTCGATGAGGCGCTGACGTCTGTGTTCGTCGGCATCGATCTCCTCCTGCAGCCTGCGGCATAAGCGCAGGGTACCTTCGTCAAGTTCTTTTTTGAACATCGAACGTGCTGCGGATTGAATATATTTATCGTGTTCAGTCAATGCCTTTACCTCCTCCCAAGTAGTGGATTTAAACAGCTTGGCCCATTTGTCCACACCGTATTTCCTGTCTTCCTCGGTGGCCATGTCTATGTGGTTTAATTCTATCACGGAGAGGTTGAATTTACTAGTGTATTCATGTCCGTCCTTTATATTCTTGAGGCGGTAGGTGGCGTAGAACTCAGGATGATCCGGAAACAATGTGTAATCCAGAAATCCGATCTGGTAAGCGGTTGGGGCCTTGTTGTAATCGTCGCCCTTTTTGAGACGATCCCATTCGCGGCATAGATAAGAGATAGATCTTTGTATCCAGTTGTAGAGATTCTTGACCTGCATTTCGATGTTCATGATGCTGTTGTCCGAGAATGTAAGGCTAATGTCAAGTATGTATTCCTTGAGGTTGATGTCAACCCCGAGCTGAATGGGATTGAGTATGACAAGATTGGTGATCTCATCCGGGTTCCGATGGAGAAGGGCGGCAACCAGACCCTTGAGTGCGAAGAGGTCTTCCTGGAGCACGGCGACGAACATATAGTTGTTGGTCATGTTGTACGGGAATTCACCGGTAGCATGCTCGTAGTCCGGTATGTTGTTAATGTAATGCATAAAATGATCCTTTCAATAGTATTTGTTTTGTAATAATGGGAAAAAATGAATTCCGAACCGGCTCTATATGACGACCTTAACGTAATCGGAATATAACATGGGACACAATATTTGTCAACATGTAACATTTGTTTGGCCGGATGAACCATCCTGTGGGATGGGTGATATAAGGTTTAAGGTGATTTTGCAGGGAAATGATGAAACAAACAGGCATAGGTATAGGCAAAAAGTTAAGAAAGGTCCGTATCTGCTCCGGGATGACCCAGCAGGAGCTCGCCGATAAGCTGGGGGTCACTAAGGCAATAATCAGTGCTTACGAAAAGAATAAAACCATGCCGAGCTTTATAAGGCTTGTGGAGCTTGCCGAATTATTTGATGTCAGTACTGATTATCTCCTGTCCTTCGGAGATGAGCATCTGGATGAGAAGTACGATGTATCTCCGGTAATGACCGTAAGTGCTTCGGGTGATAATGATAAGACCACCAGGCTCAGCAAGCGTTTTATGGGTATAGGAAATCAGATAAGGGAGCTTCGGGAGGAGCGAGGCCTTTCAAGACAGAAACTGGCGGATGCTTTGTCTCTGTCCGTGACGAGCATACAGAAATATGAAAATGATATAGCGGCTCCTTCATACGGGACGCTGCTTGATATGGCCAGGTATTTCGATGTTTCGACGGAGAGGCTGTTCGGGATAGATACCGGAAGGAAACTTGATATAAGCAGTCTGACGGAAGATAAGGCGAAAATGATAAGAAATTTAGTGGGAGATATGAAATGAGTGCACCGGTATATAAAATCGAAGGGGTAGGAAAGAGAATAAAGGAGCTTCGGGAGAAACAGGGATATAAGCAACTGGACCTTGCTGAAAAGACCGGGATAGGAAGATCGTCGATAAGTGCCTACGAGATAGAGCTTGAGACACCCACTTATGCCAACCTGATCAGTATTGCGCAGGTCCTGAATGCTTCGACGGATTATCTTCTTGGATATGAGTCAGACAGGTATATCGATCTGTCCGGTATTGATGAGGACCGTAAGGAGCATATTAAGGAGTTGTATGAGATGTTTGTGGCGGCGGAGTGAGAATAAATGGAAAGATCCTTCGCTTCGACGCAAAGCTAGTCCCGGAAGGACGCTCAGGATGACAAAAGAGGCTCAGAATAACAAAAGGTGTAGGATTACAGAGCATAGTGAGGATGACAATAGAAACAAGGGAAGAGGAGATAATGTATGGTAGCACAGGATGTAATGATAGATGGATTAAGCGACAGGATCCGTGAACAGAGGAAGAAAATGGGAATCACCCAGGGTGAGCTCGCTGACAGGATTGGCGGCGGGCTTAAGACAGTCAATGATTATGAACGGGGGGCAAGGCAGCCCTCATACGAAAAGCTTCTCAGGCTTGCCACGCTGTTTAACGTGTCTACGGATTATCTGTTGGGGGTTAAGAAGTACTAAGAACAGGAAAGAATTTCGTACTTTAAATCAGAGGTGAACATTTGGTAAATATGTGCAAACCTTATTGCGTTTGCAGGATATGAAAATTGCTGATTTTTGTTTGTTTTTCAGGATTGACACGACTGATACTTAAGGATATAATCCCATCTTTGACAGTCTAAATGCGAGGAAAGCCAGTAAACAAGAGCTATCCTCGCATTTTATAATGAGTAAAAGTGTAGCTATATCTAACTATTTTTTGGGGGATTATGGAATGGTCCATATAAATTTGACAAAATAAAAAGACTGGGGATCCAGTCTTTACAAAGGTTTGAGGGTTGTTTATGATTAAGTTGTTTGAGGTTGGACTGTCAAACTTCCGAATATGTACAGTAATTATGTTGGAAAAGAAGTGGTCATGGATGATCTGTTTGAGAAGGTGTAGGAGAGTACATGGAAGAGAAAAGTTTAGACCTTTGACGGTAGACGAAAATATGGTCAGATGGCAAAATGAACGTGTGTGTTTATCTTCGGAAGTGTTAGATATTAGGCGTGGAACGGCTTAAGTTTGCAAACAAAAGAATAATGCTGGTATTTGGATTGCTGTTCATCACAGGCATCATCGGCTGTATGGTGCCTGTTTCTGTTGCAAAGATCCATCATATACCGGCTTATGCCTATATTACAATGATATTGATATGGGCGGTGAGCGTGCGGCGCAGGATAGTTGATGGCAGGATCAGGACCCGCATTCTCATTGCCTGCGCTTTCATGCTGCTTCTTTTCATCCTGCGCATGTGCAAATATTCCTATTTCCCGGATGATATATATGTCAATGAATATGTCTGGTACGCGTACACCATACCGTTGACGGCTATACCTGTATGTTTTTTCATGGCAGCCATAAACGTTGAGCCTGTCAAAAATATGAGACTTGTTGCGGCGACTGAAAAAGCGCTGATCGTACTTAACGTGATCGTAGCTGTTGTGGTAATGACTAACGACTACCACTCCTTTGTATACAATATAACCGTGCGCCCTGAAAAGGAGTACACCCATGAATGGTGTTATTGGGTGATACTCGGGATAAGGATCCTGCTCAGCATAGGAGTTCTGTATGTTCTTATGAAGAAATGCTCCCTGTCCGCGGCGAAAAAGAAATGGTACATACCAGCGATAAGCATAGCGGTAAGCTGCATCCTGCTGACCTGGTATCTGATATACGGCGGTGCGCCGAAGATTATGGGATACAAACTTTTTCAGATACATGAGGCGGTCTGCATACCATTTATCATAGCCTTTGAAAGCATCATCCAGATCGGGCTGATCCCGGCTAATTCGGGGTACCGACGCATCTTCGATCATTCCGGTATAAACGCCTGTATATATAATGACCGTGACCATCCTGTGATCGTGGCGGGGGACAGCGGTGAATCGCCGGCGGGCACAACAAGAGCCGGTATAGAAGAGCCGCATTACACTGGGAAAAATGTTGATCCGGGGCTGTCTGCGACCGTATCAGGTGATAGCACTGAACCGATGCATGACAGTGATCAACGCATATGCAGAGCGCCGATATCGGGCGGGTATATCACATGGGTCGATGACCTGTCGCCTGTTAACCGCTTAAACCGTGAGATAGCAGAAGTTACAGAGGAACTGGCGGACGAGAATGAACTGATCCGCAGGGAAAATGAGGTCAGGGCGGAGCGTATCTCATATGAAGAGAGGAACAGGCTCTACAACAGTATAGCCTCTGCGGTAAGGACCAGAGCTGTCAGGGCGTATGATTTGCTTGAAGAAGCATCAGGTACAGATGCTGTCACAGAGGAGGATCAGGAAAACATCATATACGCTTCCGTTCTAAGCGCATATATCAAGAGAATGGGGAATCTGATCCTGTTATCGGACAGGTCAGACACGCTGTCTTCTGCGGAACTTGGCGCATCGATCCGTGAATCCTTAGACTATCTTAAGTTAAATGGCTGCAGATGCTTTATATATGAGAACTGCAGGTGCAGGTTGAGTGCGCAGTCGGTGCTTCTGGCGTACGAACTGTTCGAGGACGCGGTTGAGGATGTATGGTCGAGACTTCATGCTGTTTCGGTAAGTCTGGAGCAGGAAGATGATTTTGTGATGTCTATAACCATGGATGCGGCTGCGGAAGCCATATCATCCACGTGGAAGGACAAAGAACTTCAGGCCGCGGGATGCAGCCTTTCGGTTAAGTTCGAGGACGATACATATTTTATCAGGATGGAGATTTGTCCGATCACACAAGATGCCTCCGAGGATCTTCAGGATGATAAGAGTGCTTTTCAGAATGGCAGGGAGGATCAGGCATGACATATACCCTACTTCCTGAACTTTATAGAGGATACCTGCTGGTCTATGCAACACTGATCGTTATCATGTTCATTTACGGCATCGTTAGAATGATCGATTCGGGCAGAAGAAATATGCATCTCGTATGTTCCTGCGTTATGGCTGTGACAGCTTTTACTCTGTATCAGGGTATGGTCATGTATCAACAGGAGGACATCGCTTCATATGACATTCCCGTATGGATCCTGGTAGCCGCTCTCACGATCCTACTCATATACGCAGTATATATGCACTACAGCATTAGTATCTGGCAGAAGACTAATATCACGGGTATGTCTGTAAAAGAAGCGTTCGACAGGCTTCCGTCAGGGCTTGCCTATTATACGGAGAGCGGCGTTCCCATCATGGTAAATGAAGCTATGCAGGAGCTGTCGCGGAGCATTTTCGGCGAGCCTGTAATGGATACGGGGTCGTTCTGGGAGAAAGTCAAAAAGTATGAGTGCGGGGACGCTGCGACAGGCGATTATGATACTGTGACGGATGATGAAAATGCAGCGGATGGCAGAGACATTTCGATTGACGACGACATTGCGATCATAACAGCCGGCGATAATAAGATATACAGCATCAGACGCAGATGTATCCGGATAAGCGGCGTGGACGTATATGAACTGATCGCATCTGATATAAGCGTGGAATACGAACTGACCCGGGAACTCGAGGGTAAGCGTGACAAGGCGCGGGTGTTAAACAGCCGTCTTAAGACGCTTATGAAAACAGTGGACTACGTGTCCATGAACAGAGAGCTGCTTAAGTTAAAAACCGCTCTTCACGACAATATAGGCCAGAGCATTTTAATAGCCAGACGATATCTGAGTGCGCCTGAGAGTGTGGACAGGAAAGGTATGCTGGAGTTCTGGCAGGATAACGTGAAGCATCTTATAAGCGATGAACCCGAAGAATGGGAGCTGCCTTACTACGTTATTTCCAGGGAAGCTGATATGCTGGGCATCAAGCTTGATATCATCGGAGAACTTCCGAAGGATAAGGAACTTATTGCCGTGGTTGATGTAGCTGTTTCAACCGTGGTCAGCAATACCCTCAAGCATACCAACGGGACTAAGGTGACTATAGCTGTGTCGGAGACTGCGGATGATTACTGCATGAACCTCAGCAATAACGGCGAAGCTCTGCATGAACAGACAGAACTTCAGGGCGGTCTTGAGAATCTGCGGGGTGAGATAGAAGATGCGGGAGGCAGGATGGAGATTTTATATTCTCCCGATTACATGCTTAAGATAACGCTTCCGAAGGGAGGGAGACGTGATGTATAAAGTGGTTATAGCGGAGGATTTCCGTATGATACGCGAGATATTCGAGAGCACTGTGGGCAGGGCCGAAGGATATGAGCTTGCGGCGTCATTTCCCACTGCGGTTCAGGCGGTGGAATATGTAGAACATAATGATGTGGATCTTGTGCTCATGGATGTGCTGATCCCGGGAAGCATGAGCGGACTTGACGCCGCCGCAAGGATTAAGGATATAAAGCCTGAGGTGAAGATAATCGTAGTTACTTCCATGCCGGAACTGTCATATGAGAAAAAAGCGAAAGAGACAGGCGTCGAAGGTTTCTGGCAAAAAGAGATCCAGGAACAGCCCATACTTGAGGTCATGGATCGGGTTATGGCGGGCGAAACCGTATATCCCAGCAAACAGATAGAGGTTCCCATAGGAAATGCCTTAAGCACGGAGTTGACTGATCGTGAGATAGACGTCTTAAAGGAACTGGTCACCGGCGCATCCAACAAGGAGATAGCTCAGAAACTGTGCATGGGCGAATCCACCGTGAAGCTTCATATAACCAACATGCTTCAGAAGTCAGGCTTTCGGAGCCGTCTGGAGCTGGCTCTCATGGCCAGACATTACGGTATCGCCATCGGAGAGAAAAGTATAGACCTTTGATGGTAGCGGAAAACCATCTTTAAATTCTTTTGAAAACAGGATTATTTATCTTTAAGTGCTTACAAAAATGAGTTAAAGATAAAAAATCGATTGAATATTATCTTTATCCCGCCTATAATATTACTTAAAGATAAAAAATGGAGGCTGATATGGAAAATCTTGTAGGTCGCGAAAACGAAATAAAGCGCCTGGATCGTGCAGTGGCTGAGAAAGAGGCGCAGCTGATAATAGTGTACGGCAGACGAAGAGTGGGAAAGACATTCCTGATAAATGAGTATTTCGATAATTCATTTGCTTTCAGGTTTACCGGGTCTGAGAAACAGACTAACAGGGAACAACTTAAGAATTTTGAATTAGAGTTATGTTCAGCGGCAAGGTCAAAATATGGTCCGTTCAAAGACTGGACGGAGGCATTCTTCGGACTAAGGGATTATCTTGAGAACGGTGATCCGGATAAGAAGCAGGTTGTTTTTTTTGATGAGTTACCATGGATGGATAAGCAGAAGTCAGGTTTTATGTCTGCATTTGAATGGTTCTGGAATTCGTGGGGAGCGGCAAGAAAGAATCTTGTTTTTGTTGTGTGCGGATCGGCAACTTCATGGATGGTGGATAAACTGGATGAAGATAAGGGAGGATTCTTTAATCGGCAGACCTGCCGGCTGTATATAGAACCTTTTGATCTTAGAACGACAGAGATATATCTGCGTTCAAGGGGAATCGGTTGGTCCCGATATGATATAGTACAGTGTTATATGATCATGGGAGGAATCCCTTTTTATCTGAGGCTTCTTGATAGTGAACTGACTTTGAATGAAAATATAGACAATATTTTCTTCAGAAAAGGGGCTGAATTATGGAATGAATTCCAACATTTATTCAATACTCTTTTTTCAAACAGCGATCAGTATATAAAAATAGTTGAGGCACTTAGTAAAAAAAGGAAGGGCCTGAAGCGGGAAGAAATAATAAAAGAAACAGGTCTTCCTGCAAACGGGATTTTGACAAAAATGCTGTCGGATCTGGAAAAGTCAGGGTTTATCAGAATAAATGATATGTTTGGATATAAGAAGAGAGAAAAGATATATCAGTTGTCCGATTATTATACGATCTTCTATTACAGATTCATAAAAGACAATTACGGGAAGGACAGCCGATTCTGGGAAAACACTATCGATAATCCGGCAAAGAGAGTATGGGCAGGGCTGTCATATGAACAGATCTGCAAGGATCATATTGAGCAGATAAAAAAGAAACTTGGTGTATCCGGTGTGATGACGGAAATTTTTTCCTGGGATAAAAAGGGAGATAAGGACAATGAGGGAGCGCAGATCGATCTGCTTATAGATCGGCGTGACAGAGTGATAAATCTGTGTGAGATAAAGTTTTCAACCGGACAGTATGAAATAGATAAGGATTATGATATGGCACTCAAGAGAAAAGTTGAGGTATTTCGTGAGGTTTCCGATACAACAAAGACGATTCTTGTCACTATGATCACCACATATGGGATAAAAAAGAATATGTACAGTAATTATGTCGGAAAAGAAGTGGTCATGGATGATCTGTTTGAGAAGGTGTAGGATATTACATCGGAGAGAAAAGTTTAGACTTTTGGCGGTAGTGGAAAATATTGTAAAGTGGCAAAATAAATGTGTATGCGTTTATTTGCCGGCAAAGATGTCGGATCATTCCGGCATTTTTTTCGCCGAAAACTACAACATCAGGAGGTAAAAATGAAAAAGAGAAGGGTAAGCAAAAAGATCGGGCTGCGTGCATGCAGTATCATCATGAGTGCGATCCTGACAGCGGGAACCGTGCCTGAAGCGGCTATGAC
>DPZM01000308.1:0-6191 GCA_003535955.1 Lachnospiraceae bacterium
ACCGCTTCTACCTTATCGGAAGGGACGATGCCGACAGGGCGGGCCGCATGGATATCGGTGATCTTGTAAACGGTCTTGATCCCGACAAATATATGATAGTCATGGACCATCAGCCGACGGATTACGACAATGAAGCCGCGGCCGGAGCGGACCTGGTTGTGTCCGGACATACTCACGGGGGACAGGTATTTCCGGTTACCTACGTGGGTGAGTGGTTTAACATAAATGATAATACATACGGATATGAGCGGCGCGGCAATACCGACTTCATAGTAACCTCCGGAATATCCGACTGGGAGATCCTCTTTAAAACAGGAACAAAAGCCGAGTACGTGATCTTGAACATTTCTAAGTGAAACAGGAGGATGATCCCCTGTATCGCCCGTATCGCTGCGTTTGGCAGAAACATGACGTATACATGATAAGCCCTCATTAGTATAATATTTATGCCAATATGTGACATTTGGGGTAAATATGAGAAAGCGAGGGAAGATATGAAGAAAAGGATTTCAGGAATAATGAGTATCGTCCTGGCAGCGGCGATGGTTATGACAGCGGTACCGCTTAAGGTCAGGGCGGATGTCTTGACGGAAACCCCGGATGAGGCTGTTCTCACTGAGGCCGTACCCGGGGATGAAGCGGAGGCTGTTGATATGATCGCAGTAGCGGAGGATGAGGCCGGGAACGAAGAAATGATCGTATCCTCGGTTGAGCCTCTTGTTATGGAAGGGTCTGATAGTGAGGAAGTATTCATCGCAGACAGAACTCCGGGATTTACAGCGGATTATTACGTGACCGGCGGTGATTATACATATAAAGGGGCCGAAATGCGTGATTCGGTAAGCCCGGATTACAAGAGCCTCTTTACGGCCATTTATAACGATAAGCTTGTTGAAGAGCGGGGAGGCCGTTATTATACAGGTGAAGAAGTTATATCCCTTAAGGGAAAGTCAGGGACCGGCTCGGAGGTGACTGTCAAGGATGCGGCCGGTGCCGATATACCGACCAAGTCGGTCAACAAGGGCAAAAAGCTTGCCTATACCGTTAACGATCTGCCGGCTGAGTTTGCTGAAGGTTTTACTTGGTCATACAAGAAGACGGATAAGGGGACCGAATACGATATCAGTGTAACCCCGGATGACCTTAAGAATAAGAAGCTGTACGCTTGGGAATATCAGGTAAGAGATGACGGGATGTATGAGAGAGTATCCGTACAGGAGCTGGAATACTCTGATATCGGAAGCTACAGTGCCGGCAGCCCGTCGGTGCAGGGTCAGGTATGCCTGGATACATCCAAGCTTGTAAGCCTTGATAATCCGGTTGCGGTAATAGCCTTCCTGTATGATGCTTCCACGGATGAATCGCTGTTTGACAGGACAAGGTGGAGCTATTATGACACGACGGCAGACGGATTGGATTTCTTCGACCATGCCTTTGCGGCACTGGATGATGCGGAAGAAAAGTCGGGCAGATACACTGAACCCGGTTCATCATACTACAATGAGAGTGACGGGACAGGCAATGGATACTATCTTGATGAAATATTCTCGTTAGACCGTATGGGTACTTTCTCGATCGCACCTTACAGGTTTGCAAGAAACGACAGCACCGGGATCGTGACTCTGTTCGGCATACCGGAAACCGGATATGGGAACTACAATATAGAATACCAGCTCACTCAGTCCATGATCGATGTGACGGACGGGTACAGGTTCCGTAAGGATGGGGTGGTTCAAAGAGATCATTATTACCTGAATGATTGGATAATACCGGCCACCTGGACGGATCCAACGACCGGGACTATATATAAGGTTAAGCTCGGAGCGAATGAACATGAGAAGGAGCCCTCACACGGAGAATCGGGGATCGATGTGCTCGGCAAATCTTATTCGTATGCCGCCCACCGCAAATATCCGAATATGGCGACAGGTGTAACGATCAGCAAAGGGGTTTTATTCCCTGAGGACTGCACGTATCTTCTGACCACCTCGGCATCTAAGCTGTTCCGCGTAAAGAGCCTTAAGATCGAGGGAGAACCGGGATCCGTGGGAAGCAATATTACGGATATGACCGGCATGTTCGTGGGTAATCCCGTTAATCAGGGAAGAAAGCTTGATTCACTCGACATTGCCGCACTTGATACGAAAAACGTGACAAGCATGCGCGCGATGTTCCTTGGACAAAACATTCTCGGAAATCTCGATGTGACCACTTTAAATACTGGTAAGGTTAAGGATTTCTCATATATGTTCTATGAGGTCAGATGTAAGAATATCGATCCTGATGTCTCCGGATTCAACACATCTTCGGCGGAAGATATGTCTTCAATGTTTGCTGCCGACGGGTCATGGAGTGAGACAATTACGCTTGGCAAGAGCGGGACCGAAGCCCTGGGTGATTTTGAAGTGCTTGACCTTGGCAGTTTCGATTTTTCCACAGTCACCAGAATGACAAATATGTTCGCGAATAACCATAAGCTTGAAAAGGTGATCTTCCCCGGCAAAATAAACACCTCTAAGGTTACGGACATGAGCGGAATGTTCATGAGCTGTCCAAAGCTTAAGGAAGTTACAAATCTTGATAAGTTCAATACCGCAAATGTGACGGATATGGCGCAGATGTTCGGCAGATACTATTCGCCGCGGAACGTTGAGACGATCGGAGATGGGGAGGAGTATGACCATTCTGACAGGTTTTCGTTTGCAAGAAAGGCAAGTGATAGTGCCGGACCGGCATTTACGACGCTGGATCTTTCTAATTTTGACACATCCAAGGTAACGGACATGTCGGGAATGTTTGATCTTCCAAACCTGACGCGGCTTACCTTCGGAACCGGGTTTGACACTTCGAAGGTTAAGTATATGGAGCGCATGTTTAACCTGCCCTCGTTAGAGTCGCTTGATATAAGCGGGTTTGATACCGGAAGTCTTGTATTTGCAAGGCATATGTTCGAACTGGGACATGCCGTTTCAGTGAAGCTTGACGGTCTTAACCTGTCAGGGCTTAACAGTGAGCAGGCTTCGGACAGGTTGTTTAATTTCCCGGTGCTGAGGGAACTTGATCTGACGAAAGTTTCATTCGGTTCAAATACAAATGCGCTTACGACATTCAGCATCGCATATTTTGACGGCGCCGAATACGATAACCTGTGTGAAGGATGTATGGGGCTTACCAGCCTGAAACTTCCTGCGGGACTGCCTGAGTTTGCAAACGCCGTAAGGCTTCCGTACGAAATGAAGGACGGGACCACTACATACACTCAAATATCAGGCGGCAATAACGCCGCATTTAATCTGACTGCAGGCGGAGCAGAGCCTGAAGGAGTCATGTTTGACGGAGGTCTCCCTTCATTTGAATTGTTTGAACATGAAACAATTAAGGTATGGGCTCATGTATATCCATATAATGCCGATCAGAGCCTTATATGGAGCGTTAAGGATGCAGGTATAGCGTCGGTGGATCAGACCGGGTTTGTTACGGGACTGAAACAGGGAACTACGGAACTTACGATAAAATCAGGAAAAAACAATGATCTTACCCAAACAGCAACAATATATGTATACAAAAATGAGTCGGATATCCCGACACCCGCACCTGCACCCACACCTATGATAAAGGGTAAATACCTGCTTACAGTGGGAGAGGGCGGTAACTGCACGATAACACTTGGCGCGGAGTCATATCCCTATGCCAATGCTGCGATCAAGCCCTCCGTTACGGTTAAGGCAAGCATTGTAAACTCCGAAGGCGTGGCTGAAGAAAGGACACTTATTCAGGGTAAGGACTTTACGGTGTCGTATAAGAATAACAAGGCCGTTGCAGGTATCAACGCAGTTAAGAAGTCCGGTAAAGATGCGGCCCCGCAGGTAATTGTAAAGGGCAAGGGGAAATACCTGATAGGCAGTGCAAAGAACCCCGGCGTCATCAGGAAGTTCGAGATAACCAAATGCGATATAGGAAGCCTTACTCTTACATTGTCAGATGTTGCATACAATAAGGCTCCGAACAGATATAAGAAGACCGGGATCAGATTCTTTGACGATACCTACAGGGATATGAAGCTTAAGGCAGGAAAGGATTACACGGCCGTATATACTACATCAGGAGGAAGTGACATTCCGGCTGCGGGAGAAACGGTAACGGTAACGCTTACGGCAGCGGAAAACAGTACCAATTATACCGGAAGCATAAGCGGAACCTACAGGATAACAGATAAGACATATACCGCTATATCCAAGGCCAAAGTCATCATAAACCCAAATGAAAAGGGAAAAACGGAATCGTGCAGGTATACCGGGAGTCAGATACGTCCCGGAGAAGCCGGGCAGCCTGTACTTAAACTGACGGTCGGAAGCGGCAGGAATCTTAAAGAACTTACCATTAATCCGGACAGTGAGGAGACGGAAACAGGTGATTATTCGATAATCGGGTATTACAATAATATAAATCCCGGAAAAAATGCAGTGATCCTTATAAGGGGAACCGGGAAATACTGTGGCGTAAGGGCGGTAAAGTTTAAGATCGTAAAATGAGAATAAGCAAAAAAGACATATTTTATACAACCTTATTTACCGTATTTCTTCTGGCTTTTGTCGTTGTGATCTCGGTCACTGACAGCTATGTGAAGACATATTATGTGGGCGGGGACATAATGTTTATGCGTTATGTCCCCGGAATATTGCGGATACTGGGCTTTATAAGCTTCTACGTAAGCCGGCATTTCCTGGAAGGTGAAAGGATCCGCAAGATCACGCTTATCATAGCGGGCGCGGTTTATCTGGCTTCGACGATCCCGCTGGTAATCCTTCCCTTCAATTTATATATGATGATACCCGTGCTTACTCTTTCGCTTGCAATCGGTCACCTGGGCGGACTGGTTTACTACTGCATGTCCCTGGCATTTTCCGTCAGCGGTCACAAGGGGAAAGTCATAGGCGCAGCGAGCTCTGTATCCATCCTTATGCAGTATCTTTTGACAGGATATATGACATCTGCCGTTAAACTGGTCTTTTCCCTGTGCCTTTTTCTTCTGATAATATATATGTCAATAATGCCGCCGGCTGATTATGTCCTTGAGGATGCGCTGCCTTATGCTGTCGGAAGTGAGGCATTTGAACATAAGGTAAATCGTCAGCTTATACTGATCATATCAATTGTACTGATATGCACGCTTCTTGCCTGCCGCACCGATATTGCCTTTGTATCTTTGTCTTATGAGGGGAATATAAACATCTATTCATATCCAAGGCTGTTTATGATCGCCGGATATCTTACAATGGGATATGTAGCCGATCTGAAGGATCACAGGATATTTAACACGGTATTTTTCGCTTTTGTTCTTCTGTCCGCCGTACTGACCGTAATGCCGTCGGCAAAAAGCGGATATACCTTCTTTCTGAGCATATATTACCTGTACATATCGATCTACATCTTCTTCTATACATACGGCTTTATTTCAATAGCACCAAGGACCGGGAAACCGGAGTTGTGGGCGTCTGTCGGCCGGCCTTTATCCGATCTTTTTACTGCCGTAATATCTGTTATCATGATCCGCCTGGGAACGGATGATGCAGGTTCAACGCCGTTTTTCTTTACCCTGTACTATGTTTTGCTCTTAATCGTGTTATATATGCTGATGTCCTTTATAAATACAGACCCAAACCTGTCGGAAGCAGGAGCGGGTGAGGATGCGGATGGTGATATGGATACGGGAGCGGTATTGTCAATGGATGAATGGCTTGACAATTATCCGCTCACACCAAGGGAACGCGATGTTGCGTTTCTTTTGATAGAATCAGACGCCCCTATCAAGGCGATAGCGGCAGAACTTGGCATATCCGAGCGCTCGGTGTACAGGTTCGCCGCATCCATATACGAAAAAACCGGTGCCGACAACCGTACGGGTCTTGTTAAAAAATTCATTTCGAAATGAACCGGGGAACCGTCCCCTTGTTTCACTGTATGAGGTCGCTCAGCTTCTTATTGTAGAAAAAGTCATGCACTAAAGTGTCGAACTCTTCCCACATGGGAAGGGTTGGGCACTTTGTTTTTTTGGGACACTCATAACCCTTGTCGGCGAGGCAGACAACGGATGATAAGGGGCCTTCCATCAATTCAAGTATCTCCCCTACGGAGTATTCCTCGGGTTTGCGGCAGAGCTTGTAGCCTCCGCCCTTGCCGCTTGCGCCTGT
>DPZM01000308.1:6326-6576 GCA_003535955.1 Lachnospiraceae bacterium
TCCTTAAGCGGAATGTAACGGCCGTTATCGTTTTTCGCAAGGTCTATCAGGACCCTGAGGGCATATCTTCCTTTTGTAGAGATCATTACTTTATCCTCCCTGAATTTTGCATTACCTGTCAGAGTTTTTCGCCTGAGTCAACAGTCGTTTTACCTAGTATATTACAAGGTAAATTGAAAATCAAGATAAAACCTATTGACATGGTAGGTAAATGGGTGTAAACTTTGCAGGACGATTCAGGAAGTGTTAA
>DPZM01000266.1 GCA_003535955.1 Lachnospiraceae bacterium
GTGAGGACACGGGGACGGTTCTGCTGTCTTCATGTATTCATTCTGCAAAGACTCACGATCCGTTTTATAACATGAAGACAGCAGAACCGTCCCCGTGTCTTCACCTGAATCGATCGCAAAGACGTCCGCAATCCTTCCCGCACTCGCAAGCGCCCTGTTAAGCAGCAGGATAAGGTTGGCAAGCTTTATAAGTTCAACCAGGATCTGTGACATATAGTTATAGAGCGCCACAACCTGACCCTTGCTTAAGATACCGGCATCAACCTTGAGCGCTCCGACATAAATAAGCACTACGATCGCAAGGTTTATAAGTATAAAGGTCATTGGATTAAGAGATGCGGACAGGTGCCCGGCCCTTCTCTGTTCCCTCAGTAATTCTTCGTTCTGTAAGGTGTAATTATCCCTCTCATGCTCTTCAAGGGTAAAGGCCCTTATAACTCTGGCTCCCACAAGGTTTTCTCTGGTAAGGAGCGTAACGGCATCGAGCCTGCCCTGAACCTTCTTAAGCATGGGAATATTGAAATACATAACGAAACCGACCACGATAAAAAGAATGATTATGACTAAAACGAAAATAAAAGCTGCCCTGAAATTGATCGTAAATGCCATGATCATGGCACCGAACACAATAAAAGGTGACCTTAAAAAAAGACGCAGGAACATGTTCACTCCCGTCTGCGTCTGATTTATATCAGCTGTCATTCTGGTGATCATTGTTGAAGTTCCGAGCTTGTCTATATCCGAATAAGACAGACTCATGATGTGTCTGAAAAGATCGTGCCTAAGCCCCGTGGAGAAACCCACCGCTGCCTTGGCTGCCATATACTGGGCAGAGACCGCACTGATAAGACCTGTAAGCCCCAGGCTTATCATGATGATGCTGCACTTAATGATATACGGTTTATCACCGCTTCCTATACCCTTGTCTATGATACCGGCAACGACAAGGGGGACAAAGAGCTCGAATATCGCTTCCAGCATCTTAAATAGCGGGGCAAGAATACATTCCTTCCTATATGCTTTTAAATATTTCAGTAATCCTCTCACCTTTTACTCCACCGCCGCTTGACCTATTTGCTTCTGCATGAATTCGATAAAGTCACGCTCGGGCAGAGGCCGGCAGAAGTAGTAACCCTGCAGGTACTCACAGCCCTGTATGTAATCTGCTCCCAGGTGGGTGAACTTGTCAACCACCGTTTCTTCCTCTACACCTTCTACAAGAACCTTCTTGCCCATCTGTTTGAGCATCTTGATCGTCTCTCTTACCATGATCCACATCTGTGGGTCATCAACCCCGTCGACAAAGGTTTTATCAAGCTTGACTATATCCACCGGAAGGGTCGTGACTCTCTTGACATTCGAGTAACCCGTTCCGTAATCATCAAGTGCAAAGTTAATACCCATCTCGTGAAGGCTGTTTATATTGGCATCCACGACATCGGGATCAAAATCAACTGCCGATTCGGTTATCTCAAGGTTTATAAGGGACGGATCAAGCCTGTATTTTTCAAGCAGTTTACTCACCTTATCCACCAGATTCATCTCTATACACTGGGATGTCGACATGTTTATCTCGATGCAGGAAAGCCCCAGCTCCTTAAAATCATTGGCGGAAATAAACCTGCAGACATCCTCCATGACGAAATCGCCTATCGCATGGATATCACCACTCCTCTCCGCCGCCTCGATAAACAGGGCCGGGGATATTATGCCGTATTTTTCATCCCTCAGTCTTACGAAGGCTTCTGCTGCAACAAATCTCTTCTCAAGAATGGAATAGATAGGCTGGTAAAAGAGTTCAAAGCTCTCATGCTTAAGGGCCCTCTTTATGATCTCATCAAGTTCACTCTTTATCTTGAATTCACGGTCGTTTACGTAGTCCGGATAATTCATTACATCCTTTACCGCCGGAAGGAAGGTATGGAAGTTGCTTCCGAAGGTATAAAGAGTATTGAAGTTATCTATATCATTCGGACAGCGAAGGATACACAGCCTGGCATCCACCATGAGTGTGAAGTCCCTGAACTCAATGGTATCGACAAAGTGGTCACGAATAAGCGTTCCCAGTTTCTTTACCCTGTCGTAGTCGGATGTTTCGCTGACAAATACGTACAGGCCTTCTTCAAGATAATACATATCCGCATCAGCCGAGGCTTCGACAACATAGTCACCAAATAGCTTCGACCGGCTCTTAAAGAATTCACTGAGAAGATCTTCTCCAAGATAGAGCCTTAAGTTCTTATAGTTTACAAGCTTGACCAAAAGCACGTAAACCGGGGCACCCGTAGCGAGGACATTCTTGATCTTTTCATGAGCCACATAGTATTTACCTGCTCCGGTCACAGGATCGAGCAGCTCCTCATCGCGCCTTATGATAAGCGAGAAAAGAAGGGTTGCGATCGTTATCGTAAACATCTCAACAAGGTGTTCCGGGAAGAAATACTGAATGACTATTCCTGCGATCGATACAGGATACAGGGACATCATCACCATAAACTTATCCTTCCTGATTATCCGCCTGTGCTTTAAGAGAATACCCATCTCAAAGATCATGAATAGAGCGCTTGTCGCATAGAAAATATAGATACCGTCATGGCGTATATATTTCAGATCATCACTGACCTCAAAAATGTAATGAACGAATAGATTAATAAGAAGAGCAACATTATTGATGATCATGGCGGCGTACCATATGATCCTTACCTTCCTGCTCCCGGTGAATTCATGCCACATTCCTATGTTGGAATAAATGTAGGGAAGATATACCGGAAGGAGCATATTGTGCGAAAAGAAGTAGAGATACTGCCATATATAATTTATGTTTCGGTTAAGAATGGTATGTTCCGAATAATTCTGTATATAGGCACCCCAGAAATCACCCAGAGTCGAAAACATCATGGTCAGGACAACAAGATAGAAAAGTCCGTTGGTCCTGCCCCGGAACATTTTTTTAAGGACGCAGGATCCCATGACCAGTAATAATATTATAAAAGCACATATATCGTAGTATAGTATCATAATCTGGAAGCCTTCCTTGAATTATGCTCTTTCATAAATGCCAGAAAATCAGTCTGATTAAGAGGCTTGGAGAAATAGAAGCCCTGAATGTAATCGCACCCGAGTCCGATGAAACGGTCAAGCGTCCTCTTGTCCTCCACTCCCTCCACCAGGATCTTCTTGTTCATCTTTTTCAGCATATCAACAGTATTTACAATGGCGATCCACATCTTGGGGTCATCCATCTCATCGACGAAGGACTTGTCGAACTTGATAATGTCAAGCGGCAGGGAAACCACCCTTTTTATATTTGAGTATCCCGTGCCGTAATCATCCAATGAAAAACGGAAGCCCATATTCCAAAGGCTGAAAATATTATTATCCGTAATGACCGGATCGTAATCCACTGCTGTTTCCGTTATTTCAAGATTTATCTGGGATGTCTTCACCCTGTACTTGGATATAAGTCCGCGTATCTTCTCGACAAGCCGGGGCTCGATACACTGTGTTACCGAAAGGTTGATCTCGATATACTTAAGGCCTGACTTGGCAAATTCGGCCCTGTGTATAAACCTGCATACATCCTCCAAAACAAAATCACCTATATCGTGGATCGCTCCACTGTCCTCGGCTGCAGGTATGAAGATAGCCGGTGATACAAATCCGTATTGATCATCTTCAAGTCGTATAAGAGCTTCTGCGGATACAAACCTGTCCTCTGCGACCGAGTAAATGGGCTGATAATACATCCTGAACCTGTTACCCTCTATCCCCTTTTTTATGATCTCATTTATATCGTTCTTTATCTTAAAGTCACGCGATTCAGAAATCTCGGACAGGATGATCACCTGGTCCATATCCGGTATTAAATTGTGAAAAGTATTATTGAACCTGAGAAGTGACTGCTGGGTGGGCAGATCCTGGGGGAGCCTCGAAAGACACACCTTATTGTTAAGCCTTATCTCAAGATTGTTAAGCTTGAAACTCTCGTTAAGATACGCAACGACCAGCCTTGCAAGGTCGAGCGACTGCTCATATCTGTCACCTTCCGCAATGATCACAAATACCCCTCTGCCGTTATAATATACATCCGTATAAAGGTTAAGTATCCTGCCCATCTGTATGAACTTTTCTCCAACCCTTTTAAGCACCTTGTTGTAAGTCTCTATACCCAGATTGTTCCTTAAGGCTTTGGAATTGCGGATCTTAATGAAGACGGCATTCATTGGCCGCCCCACGCTGTAAGCCTTATGCATATCCGTAAAAAAAGCATGCATGCTCATAGTTCCGACAACCGCGTCCATCACTTCCTCGGGACGCTGAACGGCAGTTGCTATCATAAAAAGGGTAAGCGTTGTTGCCAGCATCTCAACCCTTAACGGAGGATATACCCTCTGAACCACTACAGCCATAAGGTTAAGGGGGATAAAGGATGCAAGCATAAAGAACTCTCCCCTGCGGATCGTATTTTTATATCTTAAAAGAAGGTATGCCTGCACACCTATAAAATAAAAGCCGACTATATAGATTATGGTAAGACCGGAATTCCTGTGGTAAACTCCGTTCTCATCAATATAAAACATAAATCCCGTGAAAAAGTTGGAAATAACAGCCAGAACGATCACGATCGTCGGTACTGCAAGGCACCAGGTGAGCAGGCTTTTCTTACCAAGCTTGTACCATATACCATAATAAGAAATAATAAAGAGGATATAAGCCGGTATTACCAGGTTCCTAAGAATGTAAAACAGAGAATTGGTTATAAGCTGGATCGTTGCGTTGGAAGGAGCCTGAGGAATATAAGTGCCAAAGAGAGAGTCAAAGGTATCCATGGCGCTTGCCGCAAAAAACAGAACAGACAACGCAAGGATAAGACGGTTTGTCCTCCCCTTTGTATACTTTTTGTATACAAAAAAGGCCAAGACCGTCAATGCCAATACGATCGCACATATGTCAAAGTATATTATACGCATTGCTATATCCCCCGGCGGATGTTTTTTTAAGCTTGAAATCCACCGTAGCCTTCAGATCCTTTTCCATGACCACAGCTGCTTCTTTTAAGAGTCCGGCGACATCCATACCGGGCTCGCAGACGAAAGGATAGGCATCCATCAAAAGCTCGAGTTCATAAGGATTCTCCGAGCCTGAATTGTACTCACCTATTACCCTGTTGACCGATTTCTTTATACTGTCAATAATATCACAATTCTCCGAAAGAATCACGGAAATAAACTCATCGTCACCGACTCTGGCAAGGAGATTCTCCTCACCGAGTATTGCCGACAGTGACTGTGCCGCACATCTTAAGGCCTCATCTCCCGCCTCATGACCGAAGTGTGAATTGATCTCATGCATGTGGGCTACATCCGCAAAAAAGAGGAAGGCCTTTTCACGGTTGTTATCATAAATAAGCTTTGTCAGCTTATCCATAAAGCCTATACCGTTAAGAACCCCCGTAAGGTCATCCTGATAGGAAACATAACCTAAAAGCTCGGTCTTTATCTTCACTTCCTTATCAACTTCCCTTGCCGCATAACTTGTGTCTCTGAAGTGAAAGAGGGCTCCTATCTGAAGGGTACACAGCATGGCAAAGAAAATGTCATCCCGGTCCACTTCATAAAGGGCTATACCGTACTCCCTGTTCCCCGAGCATATGGCATAAGCCGCATAGGCACGCGGTTCATCATCCGAAAGAACTGATGAGATACCATTTTTATTATCAATGCCCACGCCGTTCTGCCTTAAGAATACCCTGACGGAATCCCTGTCAAAAAAGCCCGCATGATTAAGCATTGAAGGAGCCGGAGGAAGCTGGTCCTTCTTATAAACGACCGGCTTATTAAATATGAAAAAGTGACCTGACTTTACATTCATGCCCTGAAGTCTTCTCATTATCGAAGTGAGAACGTCGACCTCTGACTTTGATTCCGTTAACAGATCCTTGGTGAACAGAGGGATAAACCACAAATGCTCGCGTCTGATGTTTCCTCTCTCCCTCATCCTTACGATCTCGGCCTCTTTAAGGCCCTTGACAGCTTCAAGGATCATGGTCGTGAGCTTGGACCTTATCTTACCATATGGAACCATGCCCATCATGTTCTCAAGGATATCACAGCTTTTATCCGAAACCATCCTGAATGAGATCTCCCGGTAGCCGGCAAGCATGAAGATATAATTGTTTAAGCACGCAAGTACATCATCCAGATCATCCCATGGGGTAAACATGGTATCATATATCTTGTGGAACATTTCCGAGTAAACCGACTTGAAGGACTGCTTCTCAGCCTCATACGGAAGGACCGAATATATGGCATCAACCGCCTTGTCTATACCCTCATCCATATATCTTATCAGATCAGCCTTAATGGAGTCGCTGACAGGAGCCGGACCCCCTTCGTGTTTTACCGGCTGTCTTCTCTCCATACAGCCGCAGGAGCATCTTTTAATAAAATGGCATGGGATCTTGACTCCGCCGAGCCTCTCTCCCGCAGCCACACGCAGGGCTCTCTTTAACGCCTCATGACCGAACCTGTATGAATCATACATTACGCCTGTCAGCTCAGGATTCATGACATGTGACATATTGACATCATCAAACCCCGTTACGGCCACTTCCCTGCCCACCTGGATTCCCCTCTTGTTGCAGGCCCTGTATACCATTCTTGCATAACGGTCACAGCTGCAGATAACGGCATCAACATAGGG
>DPZM01000212.1 GCA_003535955.1 Lachnospiraceae bacterium
TTAAAGAATGAAGATACTGCCCGGGTTTTTGCTAACAACTATCCAAAGAAGGATACTGACAAGGCTGATAAGAGCGGGGCGGATACAGACAAGGCTGATAAGAGCGGGACTGATACTGACAAGACACAGAAAGAAGCCCAAACGGAAGATAAGATAAAGAGGAAGATAGACCCCGATGACTGGAGGCTTATACTTGTAAATAAGCAAAATCCCATTCCGGATGATTACGAGGCGGCCATGGTACCTTTCAGAGGGGGAGTCAGCATCAGGGAGGAGATAAAGGGACCTCTTGATGAGATGTTTGACGCAGCTGCGCTTGAGGGCATAACCCTGCAGGCATGTTCCGGCTACAGGAGTCATGAACACCAGCAGGCCCTGTTTGACAGGAAGATAAGGACCTATACCGGTCAGGGCCTGTCATACCTTGATGCCTTCAGGATAGGTTCCTATTCGGTCATCATACCTGGAACCAGCGAGCATGAACTGGGCATGGCACTGGATATTGTGACTCCCGGCTATACAAGCCTCAATGAGGGCTTTGCAAATACCGATGCCGGGAGGTGGCTTAAGAACAATGCTTTTAAATATGGGTTTATCTTAAGGTATCCAAAGGGTAAGGAGTATATCACGGGAATAATATTTGAACCCTGGCATTTCCGCTACGTAGGTAAAGAAGCGGCCACAGATATAAAAAACAGGGATATTACATTGGAAGAGTATCTTGAGGAGTTGGAATTATATTAATATGAAGTATTCAATCCTAAAAACAGAAGGAAATGCCAAAAGAGCAAGAATGGAGACGGTTCACGGCACTATCGAGACTCCTGTGTTCATGAATGTCGGAACGGCGGCAGCAATAAAGGGAGCTGTGTCGACAGAGGATCTTGAGAGGATAGGCACACAGGTGGAGCTGTCAAATACATATCACCTGCATGTAAGACCCGGTGATGAAGTGGTGAAGAAGCTCGGCGGTTTACATAAGTTCATGTCCTGGAATAAACCCATACTTACGGATTCCGGAGGCTTTCAGGTGTTTTCACTGAGCAGCTTAAGGAAGATCAGGGAAGAGGGAGTGTATTTTAACTCTCATGTGGATGGCCGTAAGATCTTCATGGGCCCTGAGGAGAGCATGAGGATACAGAGTAATCTTGCATCGACCATAGCCATGGCTTTTGATGAGTGCCCAAGCTCCAAGGCAACAAGGGAGTACGTTCAGGCTTCGGTAGACAGGACCACAAGATGGCTTGTCAGGTGCAGGGATGAAATGAAGAGACTGAATTCCCTTGAGGATACGATAAATAAGGAACAGCTTCTTTTCGGCATAAATCAGGGGGCGATATTTAAGGACATAAGACAGGAGCACGGTAAGGTCATCTCGGATCTTGATCTTGACGGATATGCGATAGGAGGCCTGGCTGTAGGGGAGAGTCATGAGGAAATGTATGAGACCATAGAAGCGACCATTCCCTTCCTTCCAAAGGATAAGCCCACATATCTTATGGGTGTCGGAACACCGGCCAATATCTTAGAGGCTGTGGAAAGAGGAGTTGATTTCTTCGATTGTGTATATCCTTCAAGAAACGGAAGACACGGTCACCTTTATACAAACAGGGGGAAGATCAACCTCTTTAACGCCAAATATGAGCTTGACGATTCGCCTGTTGAGGAAGGATGTAAATGTCCGACATGCATGCGATACTCAAGGGCTTACATACGGCATCTGCTCAAGGCAAAGGAAATGCTCGGGATGCGGCTGTGTGTTCAGCATAACCTGTATTTTTACAATACGATGATGACAGAGATAAGGAATGCGCTGGATGAGGGCGACTTTGCAGGTTACAAAAAAAGGAAGCTCGAAGGTTTAAAAGTACTTGATGAATAATTGTTTTTTGTGTATTATAGAACGAGTTATTGAAATGGAGGGAATGAGATGACACTTTTACTGACACAGCAGGCTACGGGCGCGGCTCAGTTAGTGCCCATGTTGGCTTGGCTGGCTGTCTTCGGTGTGGCGATCTACTTTATGATGATCCGTCCCCAGAAGAAAGAACAGGCTAAGCATGACGCTATGATGGCTGATCTTGCTGTCGGAGATTACGTACTTACGACCGCGGGTTTTTACGGAGAGATCATTGATATTGCCGATGATACTGTTATAGTGGAGTTCGGCAGCAACAAAAACTGCAGGATTCCAATGAAGAAGACTGCGATTTCGGAAGTTGAGAAGGCCGGAGCTGAGTAGAATACAATTAATCTGTGTTTATATGAGGGATGTCCGGATGGGCATCCCCATTCTTGAATATGGAGTAACTATACAGATGAGCGAAAAATATGCGGTATTTTGAGCTTGTTCGGAAAGGATGCGGAATGAAATACAGGATTGCGAGTATTAAAGGGGACGGCATTGGTCCCGAGATAGTCACACAGGCACAGAAGGTGCTTAACAAAGTGGCAGAGAAATACGGTCATGAGTTTGAATTCGTTGAGCTTCTCATGGGTGGATGCTCGATCGATAAATTCGGGATCCCTCTTACCGATGAGACGATAGCGGAAGCCGGGAAGTCGGATGCGGTGCTTATGGGATCGATAGGCGGCAATACGGCAACTTCACCCTGGTATAAGCTTGAGCCCTCGAAGCGTCCGGAAGCCGGACTTCTGGGCATAAGGAAGGCTCTTAACCTCTTTGCTAATCTCAGGCCTGCATATCTCTATCCCGAACTTAAGGAGGCATGTCCCCTTAAGGAGGAAGTGGCGGCAAAGGGCTTTGACATGATGATGATGCGCGAACTGACCGGAGGCCTTTACTTCGGCGAGCGCTATACAAAAGAGATCGACGGAGTGATGACTGCCGTTGATACCCTTACCTACAATGAGAATGAGATAAGGCGCATAGCCGTCAAGGGATTTGATATAGCCATGAAGCGGCGTAAGAAGGTAACCCTTGTTGATAAGGCCAACGTGCTTGATTCTTCCAGGCTGTGGCGCAAGGTTACGGACGAAGTTGCGAAGGGATATCCGGAAGTGGAATACGGTGTGATGCTCGTTGACAATGCGGCCATGCAGCTTGTCAGGGATCCTGCCCAGTTCGATGTTGTACTTACGGAGAACATGTTCGGAGATATTCTTTCCGATGAGGCATCCATGATAACAGGTTCTATAGGAATGCTGCCCTCAGCCTCACTTAATGAAACAAAGTTCGGGCTCTACGAGCCTTCGGGCGGTTCGGCTCCTGATATCGCAGGCAAGAACATAGCCAACCCGATAGCAACGATACTTTCCGCAGCCATGATGCTCAGGTATTCCTTCGACCTTGACAAGGAAGCTGATGCCATAGAAGATGCCGTAAAGCAGGTGCTTAAGGAAGGCTACAGGACCATAGA
>DPZM01000139.1 GCA_003535955.1 Lachnospiraceae bacterium
TAGAGTTGGAACCCACCGGAACCTCAATCTCGCTTCCTTCCAGGAGCTTCAGCATTCCCTGCTGGACTGACTCTCCCGAAACATCCCTTGAATGGGTGTTCTTCTTCTTGGCGATCTTGTCGATCTCATCTATAAATATGATGCCCGTCTCTGCCTTCTCCACATCATTGTCGGCAGCCGTTAAGAGCTTGGTTACCACGCTCTCTATATCATCACCTATGTAGCCCGCTTCGGTAAGTGAAGTGGCATCCGCTATGGCAAGTGGCACATCCAGGAGCCTTGCCAGGGTCTTAACAAGATAGGTCTTGCCGCATCCGGTGGGACCGATAAGGAGAATGTTTGACTTTTCAATATCAACATCCTTAAACTCCTCGCCGTACTTATCCTCACGCTGTTCCTCGGACGCAACCCTCTTGTAATGATTGTATACCGCAACCGATATTATCTTCTTGGCCTTCTCCTGCCCTATCACATACTCATCCAGCATTTGCTTTATCTTATGAGGCTGGGGGATCTTGGCAAGGTCGATAAGGGGACCCGATCTCTTGGATTTCTTCTTAACCCTGGTCTTCTGTCCGAAAAGACCGGGTATATCGGACATGTTAAGGAAGCTGATCCCGGGAAAGCCCTGAAGGAGGCCTGAAGTATCCTGACCCGGCTGATCCTCCCCATTCTCTTCCTTCTTATCCCCTTCTGTGTCTCCTTCTCCTGAGCTTGAAGCCTGCTTAGCTGCGGAACCCTCCCCTGTCTCCTTCTTCATCTCTTCAACCGACTGTTTGTTAAGATCACCGAATATGGACCCAAGGGGTGTTCCCTTCTGGGCATTGGCACCCGTTGCGAAGGGATTGATGGTCGGGAAGCCGAACTGGCCCATTGTATCCATGGTCTTATGCATACAGTCCGAGCATATATACATGCCGTCAAGGAGCTTGAACATATCGCTTACCTGGCTCCTGCTCCTCCTGCACATCTGGCAGTATACTTCATAATCACCCTCGTTGTTATTATTATTGCTGTTATTATTGCTGTTATTGTTAAAATCCGAATCCGACATATAAATCCTGACCTTTCACCTTCAATAAAAGATATAGTAAACTCCGCAATCTATTATCATAAAATACCATAGATTGCGGAGTTTATCAATTCATTTGGAACCGGATGACAAATTGCCTTTTCCCCTTACCCATCCGTATCAGCATCAACTCCCAGCAGATAATCAGTTGATACGTTAAACAGGTCGGCAAGCATCAAAAGTCTGCCATAGGATGGCTGCCTTGTTCCACGTTCATAATCATTGACGGTCTTTACTCCACCCCCGATCTTTTGTGCCAGTTCACCCTGCGTTATTCCTATCCTTTTTCGCTGCTCCCTTATCCGGTCGCTTAATCCTTTGATCATTACATCCTGTTCTGCCATTTCATCCTCCCGACAACACCTTATACAGCTTATAAATATACTCTCTCTGTTTTTCATCAATACCTGACAGGTCCAGATATCCATCCGCATCATATCCTAACAGGTAATCAGTCGATACATTCAGGCTGTCCGCCAGTCTGATAAGGTTGACATAAGTAGGTGCCATTCTGCCTATCTCATAGCATCCTATGGATGACCTTCCAATATGGGCTGTTTTTGCAAGCTCCTCCTGCTTGATCCCCTTCTTTTCCCTGAGCTCCTTCATTCTCTTTCCCAGTCCTTCAACCCTGTATCCCGCTATACTCATTTCATCCCTCCGACCAGATTTATGATCAGTTCCTTTTTATCCTCCGGCAGAGCCCTTATATCAAGCTTCCTGCCCGTATCTATACCAAACAGCCTCTCCGTCGTTACATTAAAGTATCTGGCGATCTCTATAAGAGTCCCATACGACGGAGCCGCCACGTCATTTTCATACTTTCCTATTATGGTCACAGACAAGGATAATGCATCCGCCAGCTCCTGCCTTGACAATCCCTTTGCTTCCCTCAGTTCCCTTATCTGCGCGCCTATACCCATACGCCTGCCGCTTAGCTTTCCTGCCTTCCCTGCTTCATCGGGATCAGCTGTAACAGGCGGCAGCGTAAATCTTTCATCAAGGTATTCATCTCCGTGAGACAGGAGGTAATCCGTAGTGACATTGAACATTCTTGCGATCTCGATCAGCTTATTGAAGTTAGGCATGGATTTGTTCTGCTCATACGAGCTTATGATCGCCTTGGAAACTCCCAGCCTGTCCGCAAGCTCCTGCTGGGTCATCCCGTTGTATATACGGATCCTTCTTAAGTTCTTTCCTATACTTATATCTGTTTGTTTCATATCTTTCTTATTTGATCACACGACCCGGTTACTTTGACGGCACCGCCCCGAGAATCCTTCTTTGTGTCCATTCCAGGCATACAAAAACTCCCGGCATAAAGCATTTACAATTCCATACTTTACATCGGGAGTTTTTTTCGTTCTTATCTTATTTGTATGTTTTGGCCTTACTTATTCAGCCATAGTCAGCATACTCTTCTCTACCTTCTCAACCTGCTCTTTCGGATATCCGCAGAAGTCTGTAATCTCAGCAACTGTCTTACCACGCCTGAGCATATCCTGTATTCTCTCAGTAACCTCCTGTTCTCTTCCTTCTTCTCTTCCTTCTTCCTTGAACAGCTCCTTGACTTCCGCCTCGTTGTATTCAGTATCGAGCATCCCCTCCACCTCCTTCATATGACCTGTAAGAAAGCCTTTGATGATACAGTCATCCGGCATCGCTTCAATGGCCAGCCTGACCGATGATTCCGTGTCATGTTCCTTACGGTTCTTCCTTATCTCATCTATGAACCAAGCATATTCGGCAAGTGGCTTACATCTGTCCATCAGCTCCTTATTCCTGCCATGATTCACATTCAGCATCCTTACGCGGACTTCGATATCGGCTTCATTCCTGTGTCCCTTGTCAAAAGAATCGCTGAGCCTCAGTATGCTCTCATCAGCCTGTTCTTTAAGTCCGTTATAGAATACCACAAGCTTAGGCGTAGGAAGCATGATCAGCTTCTCACCGTACTTATTGAACTTATTCTTTGAAATATACCCGGAATACAGCCTCCCGACATATTCCATCATCCTTAGCGGCATATTGGGATTGAAGCTTGACTGATGTTCATATACGCTCATTATGTTCCCTATAAGAAAAGATGTATCATTCTTCATTGACAGATACATAACATCCTCAAGCGTATTGAACTCGATCATGGATTCATCATCATGATCCGATCCGTTCACCGCATTGTACAGGCTTAAGGTCCATTTCCTGTTTTCCTCTTTACCGAAAATGAAGTTAAACAGCCTGTCCTTGTGCTTCAGGTTAATAGTTACATTTTCACCATATGACATATATTGTCCTCCTTATATG
>DPZM01000275.1:0-374 GCA_003535955.1 Lachnospiraceae bacterium
ATGATCATGGTGAATAGCCGGGGACAGTCGCCGGTTCGGGAAATGAATCAGGGACTTGATGCCTCCTCCCTGAAAAAGGAATACACATTTTCCGCCGCTTTTCTGTCCATTGACGGTACCTGCATAAGACGATCCACATCCGCTGCCTTTATATCATCAATTGAATCAAAGCTTTTCATAAGCGCCCGGCGCCTTGCCGGTCCTATTCCTTCGATATCATCAAGCACAGAATGGACCTGCCCCTTACTCCTTAAGGACCTGTGGAATTCTATGGCAAACCTGTGGGCTTCATCCTGTATCCTTGTTATCAGCTTAAAAGCCTCGGAATTTCTTGATATCGGAATTTCCACATTGTTGAAATAAAGACCTCTGGT
>DPZM01000275.1:498-4511 GCA_003535955.1 Lachnospiraceae bacterium
GCTATGTTCACCTGACCCCGTCCGCCGTCCATCAGTATAAGATCCGGGAACCTGGAGAATCTTCCGTACTCACCCTTATCTTCCGAAGCCTTTTCCGACAAGCCGTGCTCAAACCTTCTTGTGAGGACCTCATTCATGCTTGCATAATCATTCGGACCTTCAACACTCTTTATCTTAAATTTACGGTAATCATTCCTCTTGGGTCTTCCCTGCTCATACACCACCATGGAACCTACTGAATCATACCCGCTTATGTTCGAGATATCATATGCCTCCATCCGGCTGATGCCTTCAATATCAAGCAGCTCCATAAGCTCCTTTACAGCTCCCTCAGTCCTTGCCTTGTTCCTCTTTATCTTATCGAGATCCTGCTGCAGTACTATCCTTGCATTCTTCTCGGCAAGCTCTACCAGCTTCTCCTTCTTACCCTTAACAGGGACAGTCAGCTTAACCCTGCTTCCACGTTTTTGGGAAAGCCAGTCGGCACACAGGTCCATATCATCAATGACGGCAGGTATAATAAGCTCCTTAGGTATATAAGGAGTCCCTGCGTAGAATTGCATGACGAAATTGCGGATTATCTCATTATCCTCCGTCTGCTCGGTATGCTTCATATAATAATGTTCACGGCCTATGATCTTACCATCCCTTATAAAGAAGACCTGGATAATGACAGAATCACCCTCCCTGGCCATGGCGATTATATCCTTATCCTCTCCTCCCGTGTCGGTGATCTTCTGCTTCTGGGCAACAGCCTTAACACTCTCCAAAAGGTCTCTCGTAACTGCTGCGTCTTCGAATTCCAGTGCCTCTGCCTGAGCATTCATCTTATCGGTAAGCTCGTTAATGAGAGGTCTGTAATTCCCGTTTAAGAAGTCAACCGCTCCCCGGATCGATCTTAAATAATCCTCCTTGCTTACTATTCCAAGGCAGGGAGCAGAGCATTGATGTATATGATAATATAGACATGCATTCCCCATTTTTTCTTCCACGGATGACCCGCCGTCAAATATATCGGAGTTATATTTATTGGTACATGTCCTTATCTTATAAAGCTTACATAATAGCTCTATTGTATCCTTAACTGCGCCCGCAGATGTATAGGGTCCGTAATATCTGGCATTATCCTTCCTTACCTTACGGGTCATAAAGATCCTTGGATAGTCCTCTCCTATAGTTACCTTGATATAGGGATATGTCTTGTCATCCTTAAGGAGTGTATTGTATTTCGGCTGATTCTCCTTGATCAGATTATTTTCAAGAACCAGTGCTTCCAGTTCCGAATCGGTAACAACATACTCAAACCATGCGATCTTACTTACCATGGTCCTTATCTTAAGTGACTTGCCTGTACTATCACGGAAATACGAACGGACACGATTTTTAAGGATGACCGCCTTACCCACATAGATAATGTTGTCATCCTCATCATGCATGATATAGACACCCGGCTTATCGGGCAGCTTCTTTAATTCCTCATCAAGATCAAACAGGGCCGAATTCATCGCTCATCTTCTTCCAGAAATAGGCAAAAACTGCAAGAGCCAGTATGCCGATTATATTTGAAGCCGTGGGACTTACAAAGGCAACCGCTCCCATGACAAGACAGACGGCCGCAAGACACAGTAAGAGGCGGCCTCCCTTTTTTGCATACTGCTCCTTGTCCCTGTAGCTTGAATTATCGTTAAAGCTTCTTACAAATCCCGGCTTGCCGGTCTTTACCATATATATCCCAAACCCAAGGCATAGTATAAATGCGATCCCGCTTATCCATGTTAAATCCGAAAAACCCAAAATTTCCATGCTGTTTCTCCTGATGTGACTAACAATTACTCCGTACTAAAGATAAAAAAAATGTTTAAGAAAGTCAAGGGACGGCTACCGGGATAAACCCGAATAGCCGCCCCCATCTATTGGCAAATATAATACCCTTTATTAATCTGCCACTCAGGCTTTCTTCTTGTCCCTGTTGTTGAATATCTCAAATACAACGGCTGCAAGAAGTACGAGACCCTTAACCACCTTCTGCCAGTTGGAGTCAACGTTCATAAGACTCATACCCAGGTTGATGACACCTATAAGCGTAGCACCTATGATCATACCGAATACGGAACCCGAACCACCGTACGCTGATACACCGCCGACGATACAAGCGGAGATCGCATCAAGCTCGTAGTTTAGACCTGCGTTGGGGTTGGCTGCCGAAAGCCTTGCCATTGAGATCCAGCTCGTGATGACTGTAAGGAACTGCATATTAAGGTATGCAAGGAAGAGGATCTTCTTGGTATCAATACCCGAAAGCCTTGTAGCCTCAACGTTACCACCCATTGTATAGAAGTAACGTCCGATAACGGTCTTACTTGTGATGAAGTTATATACAAGCGCTATCACTGCTACCCATACAAGTGTAAAGGGAATACCCTTATCCTGTCCTAACTTGAATGTAAAGAAGAGAATAACAGCACACAGGATAATACACCTTATTATAACGGTTGAGAATGAATCAGCCTCATAACCCTTCTTTAACTTGTTTGCCCTGTCCTTAAGCTGTGAAACCACTATAATAACACAGGCGGCAACACCTATAAGAACACACATACCGTTTAAAGCACCTATTTTGAAGAGTGCCGGTATATTACCGTTAAAGAGTTTAAGGTATGACTCACACTGGCCTATACCTATAGTCTGGCCGTTTACGATCGCAGTACCGAGACCCCTGAATGACAGGAAGCCTGCCAGCGTTGCGATCCATGGCGGGATATTAAGATAAGCGATAACCCAGCCCATAAAGCATCCTATTATAAGACCTAAAACAAGCATTGCAAGCATTACCACAGGAACGGGAAGTCCCCGCTTTACCATAAGGATCGCACCAACCGTATCTACGAAACAAACTACCGAACCTACTGACAGGTCGATGTTACCCTTAATGAGCATACACATTAACATACCGGTTGCAAGTACATACACATATGCATTCTGATTTATAAGAGCCGTGATGTTCTCCGGCTTTAATATAGAACTTCCACCACTGGTCTTCCATGCGAAGAAAAGAACTACGAGGACCAGGATAATCTTCATTGTATGAGCTTTTAATATTTTTCCTACGTTATTCATATTATCATCCCTCCTCCCTATTTCTTCTCATTCTTCGAAACTACATCGAAGATAACGGCGCCAAGGAGAACCAAACCCTTAACAACCTTCTGCCAGTTAGCCTCGATACCCATAAGTGACATTCCCTGGTTGATAACACCGGTAAGAAGAGCACCGATGATAACTCCGGGAACCGTACCTATTCCACCATATGCGGAAGCACCGCCGATGAAGCAGGCACCGATCGCATCCATCTCATAACCTTCACCCATCTTGGGAGTAGCCTTGGTAAGCCTTGCTGCTACAAGTGCTCCTGCAAGGCCTGTAAGGAGACCCATGTTGATGTATGCAAAGAAGTAAACAAACCTTGTATTGATACCGGAAAGTCCTGCAGCCTTAACATTACCGCCGACTGCGTAAAGATGACGTCCTATCCTGGTTCTTGTTGTTACATATCCGTAAATGAGAACTACCAGCAATACCCAGATGAATGATGTGGGAATTCCCTTATACTCAGCCAGTCTCTCGGTGATAAACATGATAGCGGCACTTATAAGAACGCATTTTATGATCTCCGATCCAAGAGGTGTGGTCTCGTATCCGCGCTTTGCCGCATTAATACGTCCCTTGGCAACCATGGCAATATAGACAATAACAACTACAATACCCACTATCATACACAGGTAATTGATATGTCCGGCACGTCCTGCATCCAGTATCTGGCCGGCATTATATGTTTCAAGGATCTTGGCTCCGTCTGCGGAATCGAGCATTGCCTGAGTGGGGCCTGAAAAGTCCCTAATGTAGCAGTCGGCACCGCCTCCGAACAGATTGATAAATCCGGTAAATCCCTTAAGGTTTACGTCCATACCTTCAAGAACAACGTTTGCAAGTCCCCTGAAAGCGTACATACCCGA
>DPZM01000129.1 GCA_003535955.1 Lachnospiraceae bacterium
TGACCTTAAATACCGGAGCAGGATTCCCTTCACCGAAGGGTTCAAATTTTTCCATCTCTAAAAGACATTCCTTTATATCCTTAAGATCCGTCTCAAGATCATATTCTATGATGTCTTTATCGCTTATCTTTATAAAGTCATTGAGCCCGACAAGAGATTCCCTGAAGGCACTTAGGTTTTCTTCCTTTATGCTTAAGCCTGCAGCACCTGCGTGTCCTCCATACTCTTCAAGCAAGTTAGATACCTTATCAAGGTGGTCTTTCATGTGATATCCGTCAAGGCTTCTTGCAGAGCCCTTAAGGATCCCAGGAATAGTACTGTCTGTAAGGACTATTGAGGGAACGCGGTATTCTTCGCATATCCTGCCTGCAAGAATACCCGGCAGACCTTCGCTGATACCCTGCAGATAGACTATAATCGGAGCTTTTTTCGCATAATCCTTTTCTTCTATCAAATCTTTAAGGTATCTGTATGCTTCCTGAGTAGCCTGTTTGCGGGTGTTATTGATGGATAGAAGCTTTGCCGCATCCTTTCTTGCATGCTCAAAAGGTCCGTCAAATTTAAGAAGATCCATTGCCTCAGTCGCATCTCCGAGCATCCTTGAGACCGCATTTATGGCAGGGCCTAAGTTAAAGCCGCAGTCATGAGCAGTGACAGTATCTGCAAGATTGAAAGCCTGTACGAGCGCATATACACCGGAAGTAGTGGTGTTGCGCTGTTTAAGGCATTTAAGACCATGTCTTACAAATACATAGTTTTCTTCTGTAAGTTCCATTACATCACAGACGGTGCCAAGGCAGGCGAGAGAGAGCAGTATCTGACGCTTCTCAGGGTCGTTGTTTAAGAGCCTTCTTGCGATCTTAAAAGCAATTCCAGCCCCACAGTAGCCACTAAAATCTGCCTGTCCGGGTATTGCGCAGGGGTCTATGACAACGTCAGCATTAGGTATTACAGGATAACCGTTATCATCAAGACCGGGCTCATGATGGTCTGTGACAATCACGGTATACCCAAGATCCTTGGCTTTTTTTATAAGCTCCGTCTGGGCTATCCCGTTGTCTACTGTCATGATGAGACCATCTTTTGACATGTCAAAGACCTTGTCATTTATTCCGAAACCATCTGTAAAACGGTTAGGTATGAAGATCTTTACGTTCTTAAATCCCAGCCATGACAGTGTCAAGTAGATTATGGCAGTGCTTGTAATACCGTCAACATCGTAATCACCGGAGATAATGATCGGTTTGTCACTGTCAAGTTTGTGTATTATGTCAGCGACTTTGTCAATGCCATCTAACCGGTATTCATCCCGGTTATAATGTCTGAACCATTCAGTGACATCATTAAGGCAGGCAACTCCCTGGTTTCTGAGGAATAATTCCTCGATAGTTGAGCAATCAGTTCTTTTTACGTATTTCATTTTTTCCTCCTTTTCAGTGATTTATTTTGGTGATTATATGCATTTATTAAGTAAGAACAACAGACAGGAGATTCGCTATGACAGGATTTAATTTGGAAAGTGATACTGCAGACAAGTATGAAGATCTTAAAGAAGCATATCTTGCACTGACAAGAGCTTTTGAAGACCTTAAAGAGGAATATGAAAGATACAGAAGAAGCTTTGACGGGATGACGGTAGAACAGGTCAGGGAATATGAGGATCTTGCATATAATGACAGAAAAATGGGAGTTAAGAACAAAAACAGCTTTAACAGGGATGCAAGAAGAGCCGATATGCATAAGAACTCGCTTATCATGATTAATGTCTCCGGTATGAAAACAGTAAACGAAAGATCCAGGAAAGACGGAGATAATGTAATAAAGATGGTCGCAAAAAGCCTTAAGGATACTGTCAGTGATAAGGGGAGCGTGTATCGGCTTGTTGGTGATGAATTCGGGATAATATGTGGATTTGATAAAACAGGATGCGAAAGGGTGATGGAGGATATCCTTCAAAAACTATCAGAGTATAATATTCGTTTTGTTTACGGCATAAGTACAGGAGAAGCAGGAAAATCTGTAGGGCAGATGATAGAAGAGGCTGACACATATATGCGGGGTATGCGCCAAATGAACAGCCTGCCAAGCGAAGAAAGGGACAGGCTTTTAAAGATACAGGAAAATACGATCCAACAGAGCGTGATAGTTGAGGCACCTGCAAGCAAGATGCAGCCTGTGATTATAGAAAATGATGATGAAGCATACATTAACGAGATTATGGGAAGAGACTGAACATGCAGCTTATGCTAAAAAACGAACCGGTCCTTTTATTTATAAAGGATGTGGCCGGGATAAAGTTAAAAAAGGTCATAAATCCCGAAATGATACCACTCCCGCTTAAACGGGAACTAAACGATGATACATTTTCGAAATGGTTAGGAGAAAGGTCCATACCAGAAGAAAGGGTGGGATTTAAGGAAGTAAAAAAGCTATATGGTGAAAAATGCTTTATAAGCAGGAATTACGCTTCGCTGACAGATCAGTACTGGATACAGAACAGGGAAGAGAAGTGGAGCAAGATAAATTTCTTTACAAGAAAATATGATAAGACCATAGGAAAAGCATTATTCAGTCCCTGGGAGGTTGAAAGCATACGATCCCAGGATTCTCCCGACCTTACCACATCGGGACTTCTAAGAAAGAGATGGAAGCAGGATGATAATACCTTAAGATCAAAGCTTATCAAGGCAGGGAGCAAAGCTGCCGGCCAGGAGCCGTTATATGAGGTACTGGCGGCGGTTATTTGTGAACGTATGGGTATTAGGATCGCTGACTATGAGCTTTG
>DPZM01000196.1 GCA_003535955.1 Lachnospiraceae bacterium
TGTGAAAATGTTCACAGGGGGATGACAGTCATGGCGTTACAGGAATTGGGAGAAATGTACCTTGAAACTATATATGTGCTCTCGCAGGAATCATCACAGGTCCGCGCGATAGATGTGGGGGAATACATGGGGTATTCCAAGCCTTCGGTAAGCCGTGCCCTGGGACTCCTTCGTGACGAGGGTCTGTTAAAGAAGGATGATAACGGCTTCATCAAGCTGACAGAAGCCGGGAACATACTTGCGAAGCGTATATATGAACGCCACACAGTTCTGTCCCGGCTCCTTATGAACATCGGTGTTGACGAGAAAACCGCGACCGATGACGCATGCCGTATTGAGCACTATATCAGTGACACGACATTCGATGCCATCAAGGCTCATATAGCCAAACACAGCACCGGCAACTGAATTTATCAGTAATTATCCTTCCTTACTTCGAAGTATGCCTGCGGATGATTGCATACCGGGCATTTTTCGGGTGCTTCAAGGCCTACCACAACATGACCGCAGTTGCGGCATTCCCACATCACCACGCCGCTCTTCTTAAACACTTCCATTGCTTCAATGTTCTTAAGAAGGGCGCGGTATCTCTCCTCATGAAGTTTCTCTATAGCAGCAACGCCCCTGAACTGGGCTGCAAGCTCCGTAAACCCTTCTTCCTCAGCTTCCTTAGCCATTCTTTCATACATGTCGGTCCATTCGGCATTCTCGCCTTCAGCCGCATGAAGAAGATTGGCGGGAGTATCACCAAGTTCGCCAAGGGCCTTGAACCAGAGCTTGGCATGCTCCTTCTCGTTCTCTGCAGTCTGAAGGAACAGTGCAGCTATCTGCTCATATCCTGCCTTCTTGGCCACCGATGCAAAATATGTGTACTTGTTTCTTGCCTGGGATTCGCCGGCAAAGGCCTCCCAAAGATTTTTCTCGGTTTTGGTCCCTGCATAGGGGTTATTGTCAGCCATGATCATTCTCCTTTCGTGTATCTCAAATAGTGATCTTATATAATTATCTTGTACCCGTACTTATAAGTCAAGGATTATATCCTGTATCCGGTTCAGCCGGGTTTATGCATATTTTTTCAGGTCAAGGATATATGTCTCACCGCTCCCTTTCTTATATCCCAGCTTCACAAGATATTGCTCATGATCTGCTGCCATCTGTGAAAAAGCAAGTTTATTGTATCCCTCCCTTGCCATATATTCACATAAAAACCTGCCCGGGGTAACATCCCGGTATGCAGGCATGGCATAGTCAAGAACAACCTCTACATCTCCGGGCTTTATCTCCCTTCCGATAAAGAGACAGGCAGGGTTGGATTCGCAGCATATAAGAGCCGCAAAACAATTCCCTGAATCCTCGGAAGAAAATTCGGGAAACCAATACTTAATGTCCTTAAGGGATCTGTTTAAGAGGTATGAGAAATAACCGTCATTTACATCTGTTTTAATGAGGGTATAATTCTTCTCTTCCCTGAATATCCTGTAAAGATGATATATATTGATCCCGGCCAGGCAGATATTCATTACAGCTGTCGGATAGGACTTGATGGCCAAGGCGTATCCCGCAAAAATAACACTTCCCGTAAGGTTTATTATCCGAAGCTTAACCACCGAAGTCATCAGCATCGAAACAAGGACAAGTGCCGACCCAATATAACCTATTATCTCGATCACAGTCTTAATATCCATTTTTGCTCCTTTCTTTCGCCTTATGAATCCTTAATCTCTTCCGGGATATCTCTTCTCTTTTACTTTATCATCGGATGGGATCCTGTTCAACCAAAATCCTTCCCTCTCTCCTTCTCCTTCGATACGGCGATCCTTTTATATGCGGTCTGAAGATATGCTGTCCATCTGTATCCTTCATTCCATCCTGCCCTTAAGTGAAGATCATTTTTCTTTTATATAATTTTTCTATTTACAGGGAGCATTTTTGTTAAATATCTGTTATTATTAATACAAGGAACCAAATTGTATAGGCACTTGCTCAAGGAGGAATTTCGTATGCTGAAAGACTGGTCAAAAGCAGAAAAACCCTATGATGCTGAAATCGATTCAAGGCTTGAAAAAGCAAGATCCGAATTAAATGCCAGACAGATGGCGATAAAAGAGAATAAATTGCCGGTGCTTGTTATCTTTGACGGCTGGGGCGGAGCCGGAAAGGGCGGGGTGCTCGGTAAGGTGATCAAAAATCTTGACCCCAGATTCTATAAGACCGAAACCCTCTCCAAGCCTTCCGAGGATGAGTTAAGAAGGCCCTTCCTGTACAGATATTTCGTCAGGATCCCCGAAGCCGGGCGATTCTCCTTCTTTGACGGAAGCTGGATGGACGAAATAACCCGGGCTAAGCTCCTTAACAAAACCGGCGACGAAGAATACAAGCGTCAGCTCACTTCCATAAAGCGCTTCGAAAGGCAGTTATCCGATAACGGTTATCTTGTTGTTAAGTTCTTCTTCAATATTTCAAAGAAGGAGCAGAAAAAGAGACTTGAAGCCTTAAAGGACGATAAGAATACCGCATGGCGTGTGAGCAAATGGGATGAATGGCAGAACAAGCATTACGATAAATGTGTGGATGTTTATGATGAATATCTGGAACTCACCAACCAGTTTATTGCTCCCTGGTACTTTATAGATTCCAAAAGCCGTAAATGGGCTGAGCTCCAGGTTACGGAGATACTTGTAAAGAGCATAGACATAGCCCTTAAGAATACCGGCAGGGCTGCCGCGATACTGCAAAACACCTTTCCTCTTGTACAGATGCCGCGGTTAAGTGAGATAGACCTTGATAAAAAGATCGGTGATGAGGAATACACTAAAGAACTTAAGGACCTGCAGGCAGACCTTGCGGACCTTCACAACCTGATTTACCACAAAAAAGTTCCTGTAGTGATAGCCTATGAAGGCTGGGACGCTGCGGGTAAAGGCGGGAATATCAAGCGTCTGACTTCGGCTCTTGACCCCAGGGGCTTCGAAGTGCATCCGATCGCCTCTCCCGAACCCGCCGAGAAGAACAGGCATTACCTGTGGCGCTTCTGGAACAGGCTTCCCAAGGATGGTCATATAGCAATTTTCGACCGCACCTGGTACGGCCGTGTAATGGTCGAAAGACTGGAGGGCTTCTGTTCGGAGAATGACTGGCAGCGGGCTTATAATGAAATTAACGAATTCGAAAAAGAACTGTATGACTGGGGTGCCGTCATCATCAAGTTCTGGGTCCAGATTGACAAAGACACTCAGCTTGCCCGTTTTACCGACAGGCAGAACACTCCCGAAAAGCAATGGAAGATTACCGACGAGGACTGGCGGAACCGTGAAAAGTGGGACCTCTACGAGGACGCGGTAAATGAAATGATCCAGAAGACCAGTACGGAGTTCGCCCCCTGGCACATACTTGAATCAAATGATAAACACTATGCCCGCATCAAGGCTCTTAAAACTGTGACTGATGCTATAAACAAGGCATGCCGGTAACCCCGGCATGCCTTGTCTTTATGATCATCTGATCATTAAGCACATATTACATGCATGTATATCCGCCGTCGACCGGAAGAGCAATTCCCGTAACATATGACGAATTCGGTGAAGCCAGAAATACCACAGCGGTATCAAGCTCACCCTCATTACCGTAGCGTTCAAGCGGGATCATTGTCTTGGCGTTCTGCTGGAAGAAATCACTGTTGAGAGTCTCCGTAGTAAGGGGAGTATAGAAATATCCCGGGCAGATGGAATTAACGGTAATGCTGTATTTGCCCCACTCAGCAGCAAGTGCCCTTGTAAGGTTTACGACACCGCCCTTGGCTGCATGGTAAGGAGCGGAACCGGCCACTTTATTTCCCACAAGTCCGTACATTGATGCTATGTTTATGATCCTTCCGTACTTTGCGGGGATCATTGCCTGATTGGCAACAGCGCGGGCGAACTTGAAGGTACCGAAAAGATCCACATCGAACTCCTTCTGGAACTGCTCATCGGTTATGTTCTCCGCATGATCGACTGCACCTGTTCCGGCATTATTAACGAGGATATCAACACGTCCGAACCGGTCCATGACTTTCTTAACTGTCTCTTCTATTTCATCCGTCTTGGTTATGTCGCAGCGTATGGGCATGGTCTCAACGCCATGTTCTTCGGATATGGCCTTACATACCTCCTCCAGCATATCCATCCTGCGGGCAATGGCAACGATCTTACATCCCTGATTGGCAAGTGCATTGGCCATCTGAACCCCCAGTCCCGATGAACATCCCGTAACAATAGCTACATTTCCCGTGATCTCAAATATTCTCTTAAACATTAAAATACCTCCTATTATAATTAATGTATTGCCCCCTCACCTTCGTTCGGCGGCCAATCGTCGGAACCATCCAGAATTATGCTTTGGTCCACCCCAATAACGATTATAGCATAATCAAAAGATCATTTGAATTCCATATTTATCGTTTTCATCACACTAACCCAGGGCAACATCCAATGCCATCATCAGGCTGAAACCTATTGCAAAGGATATCACACCTATATTCGAGTGTTTCCCGGCAGACATTTCCGGTATCAGTTCTTCCACCACAACATAGAGCATTGCTCCGGCTGCGAAGGAAAGAAAATATGGCATTGCGGGAACCACCAAACCTGCCACAAGAACGGTCAGGCCTCCGAAAACAGGCTCCACGGCTCCTGACAGAACACCCAGAAAGAAGGAACGCTTCTTGCTTTTTCCCTCCGCAAAAAGAGGCATGGATATGATAGCCCCTTCGGGAAAGTTCTGTATCGCTATACCCAGTGCAAGTGCAAATGCCGCCCCAATGGTGATATTATTGCTTCCGCTTACGAGCCCGGCATACACCACACCCACTGCCATGCCCTCCGGGATATTATGAAGAGTCACTGCCAGGACCAGCATGACCAGCCTTGTCAGCTGACTTTTAGGGCCTTCTGTCTGGTCTATGCCCACATGAAGATGAGGTATGATGTGATCAAGCAGCAGAAGGAACAAGATTCCCAGCCAAAACCCGGTAAAGGCAGGAAGAAAAGCAAGCCTTCCCTTATCGGATGACTGCTCTATAGCCGGAACGATCAGGCTCCATATGGAAGCCGCAACCATCACGCCCGCGGCAAAACCGATCAGGGCCCGCCTGATGCTTATATTGAATTCCTTCTTCAGAAAGAAAACACACGCCGAACCCGCTGCAGTTCCTATAAAAGGAATGAACAAACCCCAAAATACCGTTCCTGACATCGTTACACCTCCTCGTAATTCTTATCCCCTCAATTAGTATATTATTCCTCTATTTCATATGCAAACATTTCTCCATCCTCTATTTCCATGATCACAGGATCACAATATGTAATATTCCCGAAAATATCCTCTATTTCGAACATATAATAGAATTTTCCGTCACCAAGATCTTCTTCGATCATCTCTGTATCGTCACTCCATACAATACTTCCCAGAACCAGTTCTTCAGGATCCGCATCATCATCCTCTTCAAGACTTGATGAGTAGAATATGAACTCTACCTTGTCACCCGGTTTAAGAGTATGGATGTTTCTTCCGCTTAAGCTAGTGTCCGAATCCGCTCCGTCGTAGGTTCCCAAAACCCTAAATGCTTCATTATCAAATTCATAAACGGCGCGGATAAATGTTTCCTCCCCGTTTACTATCGAAGGTATGATATATAGATCATAATCATCTGTACTGTCAATAACCTCGGCACATACGTACTCGCCACCGATGGTAATCCATGTTCCCCGGAAATTGTCACTGAATTTACCTTTTTCATAGTCGGCATTCAGGTCCGTATCACAGCCCAGATATAAACAGTTCTCCCCGTCTTCGTCAAACAGAATAGAGAACCTTACATCCTTAACAAGACCAAGTCCTGATGTGATATTCAGGTTGAGTATATTGTCATCATCAAGGAACTGCTCGAACTTAAGCTTCTCACTCCCCGACTGAACAGGATTAAGGCTCTGGAAGAGGTTAACAGAACTCTCACTGTTGCTGTTTCCAAAGAAAGAATCAAAAAAACCTCCCGAGGATCCTTCATCGCTGTTATACTCATCGTAAGCTTCCAGCCAGGCATTCTCCCATGCTTCTTCATCCCAATCGTCATTCATTATACTGGCATATTCAAGATATGCCGTATTATCTGTTATTTCCTCATAAGCCTGATAAACATCACTGTCTATATATTTTGGATAAAATACCGAAAGGCCATTAGCCCCGGAACGGTATTTACCGTGGGATTCATACACAACCACATCTTGGAGCGCCGAAAGAACCGCATCCGAATTTTCGGTCAGTATACCGCCCGTATGATTCATAAGATCACCCAGATCCACCATATCGAAGGTTCCGTCATCTCCACCGCTTTCACCGTAGCTTTCTGCTTTTGCAGCTCTCTGCACAACAGCTTGAAAATCCGCCTCGTCCTGCGTTGAAAGCACAAGCTCGCCCGAGTAATTCCTGAATGCAGCTGATAATTTCGGAAGTTTCGTAAGATCACAAACCGAAAGCGTGGCCATATCATCCTGATCATATTCGGAACATTTATCTATGTAGCTTTCCACGATTGACCGTCCCAACTCTTTTCCGCTGCATCCACCGTTATAAGATAAATAATCAAGCCACTTTTTGTAATCCCATCCCGTTCCGGGTTCCGTCTCCTCGGATGCCACCATGTAATGGGCGTATCCATGAAGTACTTCCGCAGCCTCAAGGGTTGACATGAGGCAGGCATCAAAGCCCGCAATCTCAAATGAAACCTTTGCCCCAGCCAGGGCATTTTCCAGTTCCTTCAGCGAAAGGCTGTCCTCCTTATAAAGCTCATCATTACATACTCCGAAAAGGCTCCCACCGCCATGATCCCATAGAACAAGCATATACCGGTCTGCGGGATAATTGGCAGCTCCCCACTTAATAAAGTCCTTTAATGTGTCCGCTTCACCCATGGACGAGGAAGGACGCGTCTCATCAACCTGCAATTTTCCATCCTCAACATGAAGACGGGTGAGCTTCCCTTTTGTAATTCCCCCGGTCCTCCATTTTTTTGTTCCTCCGGTCTCAATTATAAAATTCACATTATGACCGATATTTGCGGTGCAGATCTCATCCAGATTATCACTCGCAAATCCATACCGGCTTTCCAGATCCGTGCCGCACAGATAAAGCATGACAGTCCAGCTTGTGTTTGGATCCCCATATGCATTTTCGTCGTATAGATTATTCTCATTTTCTCCGGAAGTTTGATCAACGTTTTCCGTACCGTTCTGAAACTCCGATCCCGATCCTGTTTCTGTTTTTTCGTCAAAAACGACTTCATCATTATCATCATCATCGGAAAGCATTATAAGAAGGAAAAATCCAAGAATTAATATTATAAAGACGATTAAAAGGATTTTTATTATTATCCCTGATGTTTTGTTTTCTTTCATCTGTCCGCCCATCATATCGTCAGCTATTTATCCTGTATAAAAAGATTGCGCAGACCATGGTTGTAATCTGCGCAATTCTCTGTATAATAATCAATTATTATTCTGCATCCCCGCTCAGAAGCGCTGCTGCAGATCCCATATAGTTGATGGTTTCGCTTGCCGAAAGGAACTTGGCCTCTACTACATTTCCGTCTTCATCAAAGAAAGCTACCTCCTCGGTTTCAGGTCTCTCACATACTCCAAGATTGAAGTGATTACCGGTATAGACATCTGTCACATCAAAGTATGTCCATTCATCACCATCTTCATCCGTTTCTGTAGTAGCCTCATACTGACCACAGATAACGTCTCCGCTGTTGCTGTTATTGTCAAATCCGATAAGTGATACATACTTATTGTTGTCAGGTCCTGTAAACATTGTAAATACATATTCTGTTCCATCCTCACCACTTCCGTATGCTCCTACATCAACCATGTTCTCATCAACATCAAGAAGTGAAAATGATCCTTCAGAATCGCTGCTGTCATCAGCCGCCTCTTCTTCTACAGCTTCCTCTTCTACAGCTTCCTCTTCTTCATATTCCTCTTCTTCCGGCTCATCTGCTGCTTCGCTTTCAGTTACTTCCTCAGCTGCAGGAGCACTCGTTTCAGCACTGCCGCCTCCGCAACCACTGAGCATTGACACTGCAAGTGTTGCAGACAAAATAATAGATACAAGTTTTCTTTTCATACTATTTCCTCCTCTTTTGCTTATTTCGAAAATATTTCCGAAATATGCTGTGACTATTTTCCAGTTTGCGATTATATATCTGAATATATTATTTGTCAAATCCTCCCCTGAAGTAAAACCACGAATTCATCACCGCCGATCCTGAACACCGCCCCCTGCTTGAAATACTCACATATCATATCTTTGTACTTTGCGATCGTG